>MEOQ01000040.1 GCA_001769275.1 Bacteroidetes bacterium GWF2_43_63
ATTTACACTCTTCCTTTGTTTTTATTGGATGAATTTCCTCAAAAACTTCAGAAAAAAATGGGTGTCCCAATGGCGAAGTCAGGAGTGTGTTATTGGTTTTTCTAAAGACATGAGACACCTCTGTTACCAACCACCAATACATTATCGATTCAAGATGTTTTATTGGACGCTCAAATATTTCACTTAGTATTATTAGTGTACGAATAAACTATTGATGCGAAAATCAACATCACAGGAAACTTAAAGCAAAGACCAATCAGCAATTTACACCAGTGCATTAAGCGCTGACGATTTCGGTCTGCGATGAGAGATGATAATTAATGAAGTGGAAAATTGGGCCAGTAATCAACAAAATTAAGTTTATTTGTATAGGCCCCGGTCTTTAACAATTCCACCGTATTGTCATCAAGAGTAAAGCGTTTCCTGAATGTATATTTACTCGAGAAGAGCCCGATTCCGTTTGTGATATTTGAGAAACTGGGCCTTTCCTGAATTATAGAACTCGAAGGTTGATTGACATCGATGTATGTATTGAGGTCTTCAGCCCCAATAGTGACAGAAATATAAAGGTATCCGGGGAATCGCGTAACATCATCCCTTTCCTCCAATCGCTGACCTAAAAGATAGAAAAAATCCCAGTTGCTGTAGCTCACAGTCATATCCTCACCGCCTGCGGTTGTAACTGAGGTCGTATAACCAACAGTCCAGTCATTCGTTTTTTCAATGGTATCGTTTGGATTACTGTCATACACGTCATAGTAATGGAAAACATATTTTACTTCATACATTTTTCCGTTTAATACAGAATTGAATTCGACATTTTTAGTTCCATCGTTGTAAAAGCTGATTTTCGAAAAAATGGGATTGGGTTTTTCGAGAACGAAGGAACTGATACCCGGGGCTTCGCTTTCATAAATATTTCCTGTAACAGGGTCAACGATAGTAAGTTTGTATGTATAGCTTGAGCTGAGCCAAACGGTGTCTCCGGTAGCTGTAGTAGTGTAATCGTTGAGTTTGATGCGGTAATAGGGTTGGAATCCGGTGAAGAAAACACCGCCATCTTTCCATATATGAACTGTATCGGCAACATATTGCCGAACTGACTGTCCGCTGCTATTTAATACATCCAGTGTTACATTTAGCAGATAAGGATATAGCGTACTGTCCGGAATTTGCGAATATTCAAGCGCATTCCCTTCGCCCAGAAAGGCACGATTGATTTTGATGTATTGTGTGCTGGTTGTGGCATCAAGAATGCCATACACAATCATCACTTCTTTTTTGTTTCCGTTTATATCAAGTTCGGTACTGCACGACAGAAAAGCTACTGCGGCAACAGCCAGAAACGCTTTAAAAAGAATTTTTTTCACAGACATATTTTTTGAGACAACTGCAAAAGTAAGTAATTTGTAGGAATTTACTAAAGGATTAATCAGATATTGGCGTGTGAAGATCAGTTTCAGGATCATCCAATGGCCATCTGATCATCCTCGTTGAAAATGGCATCGGAAAAACGGAGCGATTCGGCAAGCAAATCCGGTAAAGTCATTATTTTTATATCGAGGCCATGTTTAATGGCTACACTTTCGAGCTGCAACACACACGAAGTTTCTATGGTAATAATGTATTCAGCTCCGGCAGCGATGGCCTGGTTGAGTTCTTCCAGCGCAAAATCGGTGCTTAATTCCGAATACATAACCGAAAAAGCACCTCCGAATCCGCAGCCTGACTTGTGATGCGCTGGCTCGACCAAAGTGACGCCCTCGATCATTTTAAGAAGTTGAAGTGGTTCATCCGACAGATGATAGTCGATGACGGCACTGCTTTCAATATGCAACATCACTTTTGCCTTGAATTTTCCTTTCCAGGCTGAAACGTGAAGCACATTAATCAGGAAGTCTGACAATTCAAAAACCCTTGTTTGTAATTTCTTATATTCAAGATGAAACGAAGTGTTGTAGAAAAACCGGTTGTAATTGTGTTTTACCATGTTGGCGCAGGCAGCCGAACTCATTACGACATAATGGTCTGATGCAAACTCATGGATGAATTTTTCACCAATAAAACGAGCTTCATCCCAATGTCCGGCATTGTATGCAACGAGCCCGCAGCAAGTTTGCTGATCGGGATAATGCACTTCAACGCCCAGATGTCGCAGGACCTTAAAAAGGTTTTGAGCGGACTCAGGCTTGAACTGGTCGGTCAAACAGGGTATAAAAACACTTAATTTCATGCTGGTTATGAGAAAATCAAAAGTACAATTTTTTTTTTCCTGTTAAAAGAATTTATTAACGGCCCCGTTTTTGTTATATTTGCTGTTCAAATTATACTTCTATGAAAAAGAATCTACTCTTTTGGTCAGCCCTTGTGTTGATTTTCACTTTATCGTCATGCGATCTCCTTCAGGAAGAACCACCTACTAAAACTCAAATGGAAGGTGTTTGGCTTGTTAATAAAGCTTACGACATGAACACCGGACAGGATATTACACCCCGTGTTAATTTCCCGATTACAGCATTCCATCTTAGCAGCGACGGCACCATCGTTTCAACGGCGGGACCGCTTATGATGTATGTAGTTTATGGCGACAGTAAATATGTGAACATAGCCAGCTCAATCGATCAGGTTTTCAATTATGCAAGTTTGAATTTTAATGGCGGTGAATTTTTTATTGGCGGTGGTGTGCAACCACGCTTTACCCTCGAAATGAAACTGGAAGGCCTTCCCGGTCAGGCTGCTCTGACTACGCTGCTTGAAATGATTGGTATCGGCAATGATTACCTGGATGTTGTGGTTTACCACAAGTTTATGGATGTGAAAGTCGATTTCTCCGAAGACTATGAAACCATGTATTGGGAAATTGATGATATGACTACGGCTGCATACAATTCAAAAGACAATCAGGGAAACTATGTTCTTTGGCAAGGCTGGCCTGTAAATAATTTCTCAAAAGTGCAAATCACAATGCAGAAACAAGTTAAAGATATCAGAGACCTTGTTGAAGAATCCAGCAACTAAAATCTCAGATCAAACAATATTGAACCCGCTGAAATGGCGGGTTTTTTTGTGCACAAAATTGCAATGCACGCTGAAAAGATTAGTTCACTCTTACCGAAGCAACGTAATATGTCCCCGTTTTGTAAATGCAAGGTCTCCGGGTAAAGTCATGCGAAGAATGTAGTGGTAAACAGCACAGGGAGCAGGTGAACCGTCGTTGGTGCCATCCCAGCATTCGTAAAAATCAGTAGTGTTGAACATTTCTTCGCCGAGTTCATTGAAGATTATGAATGAATAAGAGGTGTGGTCAATATACACTCCAAACGGGCAAAAAGTTGTATTGTAACCGGTCGGCGAAAATGCATTTGCGATGAACAAGCGTGGCAATTGCTGAATTTCAATTTGATTGGACCATGTTGTATCATTGTATCCAAGCGGATTCCCGGCAGCTTCAATGCATTCAATCCGATAGTTGAATAATCCGTAACTCAAATAATAGGGTGCAACATCATCGGCATAATATTCGGCGCCGGCAGCAAAAGTGGCTATGGGTGCCGGATCCGGAACATGATCAATCATGCGGTGCAATTTGTATTCCTGTGCTCCGGTAGGCCAGCCCTCATAATCATTCCAGATAAGTTCGTTTGAAAGATCGCCCAGTGGTTCGCCCCTCAGAAAAATAGTTCTAGCGGTATCGCTGTGCATGGCTTCGTTGCTGCATGAATCAATTACAGCAACGCGATAGAAAACCGACTGCAGATCTGCGTTCGCTGTTGCATCTGTAAAAATGTACTCAGGTGTTGCTGTATACGACTTGTAATCGATCGAAGTCCATGGTCCAGTAGGCGACAGGCTGCGTTGCAGCGAATAACCGAGAACATACACATTGCGGTCGTTTACCCATTTCAGATCAACACTGCCGTCGGTGTTGACTGAGGCATACCGGATATAAACATAAGCCGGCAGTTCTGGAAAATCGACCAGCTCGCATGAAAAATTGGAGGAAGTAGTATCTCCGTTTATTGAAACGGCTGATATGTAAAAACAATACGAGCTGTCGTTTTCAAGATTTAATATTTCATATTGGACTGTTGAGTTTGAGACCACATCGAGAACAGACCATGAGCCACCATTTTCAGCGAAATAAATAATGTATTCAGTAATACCGGGAAAACCGCTGTAAGCCGACCAGCTGAGATTTACACTGCGGTTGCAAGGATCAACGGTACTGCTGAGGAAAATGGTTGAATGCCCTGTTGTGAGCGGACTTGTTGTGGCACATGAATCGATGGCGGCCACACAATAGGATTCGGAATTCAGATCAGCCGTTGAAGATAAATTTTCGTAGGTAGTAGTGTTTATGCCCCATACCGTATCAATGGGCATCCACACTCCGGTAAAAAGATAAATAATATAGCCTTCGGTATCACCTGAAGAAGAAGGCTGCCAGCCAATTACAGCATTTTGCGTTGCTGGATTCACCGAAACGCTGTCCAGTTCGGGGATGTCGGGCGGAATGATGTTTTGATAAACATCGCCGTCGATGGAAGAAACAGAAATACAACCTGAGGCATCGGTCTGTTCAATTCTGAAATTTACCTGATTGTTGCAAATGTCGATTGTGTCCAAAAAGGATGTGAAGAGTGTTGTTCCTGCTGCATTCCAGGTGCCTGCCGGATATTCGTAAAGCACATTGTAATTTCCGGAAGTGCCCAGAGGCGGCATGTGGAGCGAATTCCAGCTGAGTGGCGCTGTCCCGTTAAGTGGATTCAATGCGGTAAGCATCATGGTGCCTAATGAATCGGATGGAACAGAATATTGAAAAACCGGTGCATCGGAAACGGTAATCATGTAATAAAAACCGGGAGTAGTTTGTGCGTTTGCACCAACGTGCAGCCAATTATTCTGAGCATAAACCGGGATAGTTGCCACCAATGCGTAAGGGCCTGCCAGAGTGGTTGAATGAAATATCTGATATGAATCGAAAACCGCAGTTGGATCAGTCGGAATCACCCAGGATAATTCAACATCGCCATTTGCTTTAACGTCGAGGCATCGCAGCGAAGGGGCATCCAGTGCAGCGAAAGACAATGTTCTCCAAAGCAGGAGTATGAAGAACAATGAGTATTTCAGCCGCTGTATCATGTGTTATTTTTTATTTCCTACTATCAGAACCCGCATTTCATCAGGATTCAGGTATTTTTTTGCAGTTAGCAAAACATCTTCTGGACTTGCGTTTGCGATGGAATCCCAATAGTTTCTGAAATATTTTTTCGGATCAAGGTTGTCAGCATGCATGTGCATAAGTTTTTCAGTCAGCGCAAAAGGCCCATCCAGACTGCGAAGCAGATTTCCGAAAATATAATTGCGCGCAATATTCAATTCTTCCATCAGCACTTTCTCTGCAGATAAACGCGAAATTTCCTTGAAAATTTCATCAAGAGCTTGTTGAGTAATATCTGTATTAACTTCAGTTTGAATAGAAAGGTGCGATGCTTTTGCACGCAGGGCCAAACCAGAAGAAATGCCATAAGTAAAACCTTTTTCTTCGCGAATGGTTTTCATCAGCCGGCTTCCGAAGTATCCACCCAGTATTGTATTTGTCAAAGCCAGAAGGGGAAAATCAGGGTGGCTGCGGCCAACGACAGGAATTCCCATCATGATTGCAGACTGCACTGCATCTTCAACCAACACGATTTTTTCCTTTTCGGCAGAAGGTTGAATTGTAAATTCCTGTTCAGGAATTCCGCTTCCATTATTGTTAATGTCTTTCAAAAGATCATTGAGTGAAGCGATAACATCCGAATCGATGTTGCCACCAATGTACAAGCTCAATTCGCCAAACGGCAGATGATTGTATAAGTGTTTGAGGTCCTCTGTAACAAGATTGTCAAAATCGGCTTCGCAAATTGTTTTTCCGTATGGATGTTTTTCACCATAAAGCATTGAAGGAAAAATGCGTCGGGCAAGATTCATTACTTTTCTGTTGCCGATTATAAATTCCTGTTTATTATTGGCAAGAATCACCCTGAATTCTTCTTCCGGAAAAGTTGCTTCAGTCAGGATTGACTTTAATATTGGAAAGAGTTTTACCAGGATATGTTTGACGGCAAAAATACTGAAGGTAGTATGATGGTTTGATGCCGTTACATCAATATAAGCGCCACCGAAATCAATGGCTTCGGCGATCTGAAAAGAATTGAACTGCCTTGTTCCTTCTGTCATCATTCGGGCCATTGACGAGGCCTGAAGCGGCTTTTGCTGAATCCATGAACCTGACTTAACCAGAATATCCAGTCGGACTACTTCGGAATTGAAATTTTCAAAACAAAAGCAAGGGAACTGGTTGTTTATTTTTGTTTCGGTGAAAGCCGGAAAACCGCCAAACTGCAGTGATTCAGCTGCCGGTGCGATTGAACGGTTAATATCTGTTGTGTTCATAATTTCTTGTTTGACAATCAAAAATGCAAAAAGTTATTTTCGCGGCTCGTATAAAAGTTGTGAAAGATTTTCATCGCGAAAGACCGAAGTTGCAACCCGGCAAATATCCTCCCGCGTGATTGCACGGTATTTTGCAACTTCATGATTAATGCGATCAGCATCGCCCATCCATTCGTTGTATGCAAGATTCATAGCATTGTTCAGACAGCTGGTTTTTGAAAACTCGAATGTCGATTCGATTTTATTTTTCACTTTTTCCAGTTCACGGTCGCTGAAATTTCCTTTTTTAATTTCCTCAATTTCTTTTTTGATTGCGGGTATTACATCGTTGAAGGAATATCCACCGGTGAGCTCTCCATGAATGACAAAAAGCCCCGGATCGTAATCGCCGGTGATGTAGCCGTTCAGACCTGAAAAATAATTTTTGTCTTTGACAAGATTCTGATACAGCCTTGACGAAGCGCCATTTGAGAGCAGATCAGAGATGAGATCGCATACTTTGTAATCCGGATTTTCGCGTCCTGCCATGTGGTAGGCCTGATACAAAGCCCTGAACGGAACATCGCGCTCAAGTGTCAACTCTCTTTTTTCATTTTGTTCGGGTTCCTGTGGAACATTATGTGCGGCAGCGTGTGTCTTATTAATGCTGCCAAACCATTTTTCGGCAAGTTTTCTTACCGTATCAGTTTCGAGCGGACCAGTCACAACCATGATGGCGTTTGCGGGATTGTACCACTTGTCATAAAACGCACGAACATCGCTCATGGTCGCATTTTCGATATGGCTAAGCTCCTTACCGATGGTGGACCATTTGTATGGGTGTTCTTTGTATGCCAAAGGTCGCAGATACAGCCACGCATCTCCGTAAGGTTGATTGAGATAGCGCTGTTTAAATTCTTCAATAACTACTTTTCGTTGCACCTCGAGCGATTTTTCCGAAAAAGCCAGACTGAGCATGCGGTCAGACTCGAGCCAGAATGCAGTTTCTATATTCTGCGCGGGGAGTGTGATATGATAGTTTGTGATATCGTTGTTGGTGAAAGCGTTGTTTTCGCCACCGACTTTTTCGAGAGGCGTATCGTATTCAGGAATGTTAATACTGCCACCAAACATGAGATGTTCGAACAAATGAGCAAATCCGGTCCGGTTTTCATCTTCATCGCGGGCACCAACGCCGTAGAGGATATTAACGACTGCCATCGGAGTGGTTTTATCATTATAAACCAGCACTTTCAGTCCATTTGAAAGTGTGAATTTTTCAAATTGAAGCATTGAAATTATTTTCCTTCAAAGTTAAATAAATATCTTTGACAAAAATATCACATGCTTTTGGATGACTATATGACACGGAAACCGGCTCTGTTTCTAAGGAAACTGATCAGGCACAAGCAATTTGTGCTGTTGCTCAGTATCGTGGTGGGCCTGACTGCCGGTCTGGCTGCTGTAATCCTGAAGACTTCGGTGCATTATATTGAAGCCTATGTGCGCGAACAGGCCAATGTAGATGCGGAAAACTTCTACTATTTGATTTTACCCGGGTTGGGTATTTTGATCACTGTTTTATTTACTGTTTATCTCATCAAAGACGATATCAGCCATGGCGTTTCCAAAATCCTGAAAGCCTTGTCAAAAGGCGAATCGAAGATGAAACCGCATTTCATGTATTCCGGATTGATTGGCTGTTCTATTACATCTGGCATGGGTGGCTCTGTAGGGATGGAGGCCCCGATTCTGGCAACCGGTGCGGCCATGGGCTCAAATATTGGCTTATGGTTCGGACAGTCGCACAAGACACGCATGCTGCTGATTGGAGCAGGTACGGCAGGCGCATTGGCAGCGATTTTCAAGGCACCCATCGCGGGCGTTATTTTCGCAATCGAAGTGCTGGCGCTGGAAGTTACAGCGGCTTCGATCATTCCATTGCTTATAAGCGCTGTTACCGGGGCACTCGTATCGACATTTATGCTTGGTAAAAGTATTGAATTTTATTTTTCAATTCAGGAACCATTCGAATTCAGAAATACATTGTATTACGTAATTCTCGGCATTGTATGCGGACTGGTTTCTGTTTATTTTCTGCGCACCAATAGCTGGATTGAGCAGTCTGTGCAAAAAATCAAAAAAAAATTCTGGCGCATAATTCTGGGCGGTGGCGCAGTTGGGTTGCTCATTTTTTTGTTTCCGCCTTTGTATGGTGAGGGTTATGCAGCCATGCGCATGATTTTGAGCGGCAATATTCATGATCTATCCAACAATTCATTTTTTTATAATTTCGACGCGGATTCCTGGATGTTTGTTGGGTATCTGGGTTTGATATTAATTCTCAAAGTTGCTGCAATGTCGCTTACAACTGGCGCGGGTGGCATCGGGGGCGCATTTGCTCCATCATTGTTTATGGGTGGCATCACAGGTGCCGCTTTTGTAAAAGTGGTGAATTTACTTGGATTTACAACCCTTATTCAATCAAATTTTATTCTGGTCGGAATGGCTGGCCTGATTGCCGGCGTGATTTCAGCGCCACTCACAGCCATATTCCTTATTGCAGAAATTACGGGTGGCTATGCATTGTTTATTCCCCTGATTGTCACCTCAAGCATTGCGTACATCACAACGCGGCTCTGGGAGCCATATTCGATATATACGCGTGGTCTGGCTCTCAGCGGCGAACTGGTTACGCACGATCGCGACAAATCAGCATTAACGCTTTTGAGAGTTAATGAAGTTGTTGAAAGCGATTTCAAAACGGTTCATCCAGATCAGACACTGCGCGAATTGGTTGATGTTATTTCAAAATCGAAACGCAACCTTTTTCCGGTTGTTGATGAATACTTCAACTATCTTGGTGTGATTACGCTTGACTCGGTCAGGCAGCTTATGTTTGAGCAGACGAAATATGATACGGTCTATTTGCGAGACCTTATGCAAATAGCAAAGGACTCGGTTTCGCTCAACGATAATCTTGAAACAGCTATGGTCAAGTTCCGGAAAACGGGTTGGTATAATCTTCCGGTGCTGAATGGCGAAAAATATGTCGGTTTTGTTTCGCGCGCCAATATATTAATGACCTATCGAAATAAAATCCGGGAGTTTTCAGCTGAGTGATACTACCCCTCGAAGGGTTCTAAACCTTTCGAGGGGTGGTTAAGCGAGGGATTAGTAAATTTAAAATTTAAGACTATGAGTGACAATCTTCCTATACTCGAGAAAGGTCAGATTTATCACATCTACAATCAGGGCAATAATAAGGAGCGGCTTTTCATTTCCGAAGAAAACAGAAGATTTTTTATAGAATTATTTAAGCAATACATTTCGCCAATGTGTGATGTTTATGCATATTGTCTTTTAAGTAATCACTTTCATTTTTTACTGAAATTCAGGGAAGACTCAAAATGCGAAAACGGGAAATTGCATTATCCGTTTTCGCATTTTTTCAATGCTTATGCACAGGCATTCAATAAGGAGCAGGGTAGAAGCGGAAGTTTATTCAGAGGAAGATTCAAGCGGACACTCATCACCAATGAAGACCATTTTATTACTGCACTTCTTTATGTTCATCTGAACCCAGTAAAACATAAATTTTCAAACAGCGTTTTTGATTTTCACTGGTCATCGTATAACGCCTATTTTAATGAGGCAGAGAGCTGGCTTGATAAGAAATTTATTCTTTCAAAAGTTGACGGGAAAGATAATTTTGCGGCAATCCATCTTCAACGAAAAGACGAGATTCTTGCGATCAGAAGCTTTGAAGACTGGGGAGAGTAAACCCTCGAAGGGAGCGTAAACCCTCGAAGGGTTCAGAACCCTTCGAGGGTTGAGATATCGCTTCCAGGCTCAAATTCCTGCGTTGGTTTGCCGTAGTTGAAGACAATCAAGGGGCGGTCGCCGCCCAAAGAAATTCCTTTTTCGTTGTATTCAAAGTAGCAACCTTCGCGAAGGCCGGCAACAACAGTGCTGCGGTTGACTGTGAGAAATTCCTCGATGCGCTGCTGGCGAGTTTCGCCGCCATGTCCTTCGGGATTGGCATCGAGATAATGCGGGTTGATCTGAAACGGAATTACATTCAGACATTTGAAACTTGCGGGCTCCACAATAGGCATATCGTTCGTGGTAAACAGGGCAGGGCAGGCAACGTTTGAACCGGCACTCCAGCCGCAATAGGGCGTTCCCTGCAGCACTTTCTCGCGGATGACTTCCATCAGTCCCGTTTTGTGCAACATGTGAACGAGATAGAACGTATTGCCGCCGCCGACCGAAATGGCTTCAGCGTTTTTCATGGCTGCAACAGGATCAGCTTCTTTATGTACCGAAGTGAATTCAATGCCGAATTCGGCAAACACACCGGCCACGCGGTTGATGTATGCATCATACGATGCTTCGATGCTTTCGTCCACCAGATTGACGCCGGCATACGGGACGAACAGCACTTTTTTGACATTGTATTTTTTATAGAAGGATACTATTTTTTCCTTGCACCAGCCAAGGTACGGAGCCCCGGCCATGGTGGAATTACTGATGAGAAGCATGTTTTTCATGGGAGAGATTTTTTTCAAAGATAAATATTTTTCTTAGCGGAATAAAGCAAATCGTTGGCTTACGTTTACCGGAAGGTTGCACTCAGCGTTTTTTTTATCCGTTCAATTGCTTTCGGTGTGTCTGAAAGCCGCGTTACAACATCAGCGAAGGCTATCCACATTTGTAATCTTAATTAATTCACAATCAGTGAAATGTATAAACAATTTCCAGTTGTATATAATGGGTTTTGGCCTATAATGTATCAACTTTGTATTCACTAATATATCTCAAAATGAAAGCGCTTATAAGTTTAAATTATCACGGAAGAAACTTCATATACATAATGACATTGTGTATTTCTTCATTTTTTAGCGGACCAACTTTTGGACAGGCACCTGATATAGGTACTGATTCAAGTTTCGCGTTGTTTACTGCTGCAGGAGACTTTAATAATACCGGCTCAACAATCATTTGGGGCGATGCAGGCACTAATGTGGGTGCATATACGGGGAGTCCGACGGTTATGGGAGAAGTTCATGTTGCAGATATTGTTGCAGCACAGGCCGCGGTGGATGTAAGCGCTGCGTATAGTTTTATGACCGGACTAATCTGCGACAGCACTATAACAACTCCATTTGGCAACGGTCTGGTTTTGGGACCAGGCAAAGTATATTGTCTTACAACCGCTTCTGCTTTGAATGGAGATTTGATTTTAGATGCAAAGGGTGATCCCAGTGGAATTTTTATAATTAAAATCAATGGGGCACTTTCTACAAGCCCAAGCTCAAAAGTAATTCTTAAAAACGCAGCCTCGTTTTGCAATGTGTATTGGCAAGTGGTGGGAGCGGTTGATTTGGGTGAAAATTCCATTTTCAGAGGCACTATTATCGCCGACGGGGCTATCAGTCTTTTGGATGGCGCATCGTTGGACGGAAGGGGTCTTAGTCGTGCAGGAGCTATTACTTTAAACGGTAATATGGTCGTGGGTTGTGATGCTAATGGAGATCCAATGCCCATCGTTTTAACAAGTTTCGAAGGTCAATCCGTTGGATCTTCTATTCAGCTTAATTGGTCAACTGCAACTGAAACAAACAACGATTATTTTACGATTCAACGATCCAATGATGCTGTTTCTTTTCAAGATTTATTGCGTATAGAGGGCGCCGGCAACAGCAATGTAATTCACCAATATTCAGCCATAGACCTTCAGCCATTTGATGGTGCTGTGTTTTATCGTCTTATGCAGACAGATTTTGACGGAACAACAACATTTTCAGACGTAATTGTCGTTCATTTTGCAAAGACAACCCCGTTTACTGTCTTCCCAAATCCTTTCAGTACTTCAGCAACCTTTGTTTTAGATGACATGCTGATTGAAACGAAAAATTTCGAACTGAAAATCTATAATGTCATGGGAAAGGAGATGATGAGCTCGATCTTAACAGATCGGTTGACTACGCTTGCTACTGGCGATCTCACTCCCGGGATATATTTGTACAAGATAACCAGCAATGGCGAAATGATACAATCGGGACGATTAATTTCGGAATAATCAGCCGATAATAGTTGGAAATAATATTCCGATAGAGAACATGGATCATGAGTGAAAGATGTAACGTATTTCTTAAGCAATATAACTCTTTTGGTCCATTCATGACTGATCTTTGATTATGCGGATTCATTCACAAATCACTAATTCAATTACCATGAAAAAATATACACCTTCTTTAAAAATCAACCCAGAAGAATTTTATTGTAACCATGATGGCTCGATTCGTCTAGGTGTTATAAGTCTGATAACATTATTTACTATTGTTTTTTCGAGCTTAAATTCGATCAGTCAAAATCCGACAACAACGTTTCCTGCCGGTGCCTATATCATTGATATGGGGCAAACCCCTCAATCAAAAGCCAATGGATTAAAACCGTATGGCTTGGTTTATCAATTGATTATTACTGCAGTAGTTCCTGTCAACTGGGCCATCAATTCCTCAAAGGTAAAAGACGGCATTGATTTTACAGCATCAACCTCAGCAGGCACCAAAAATTACAAAGGCGGTTCCTTTGTTATTAGCAGCGACTATATTACAGCATCCGTAATTACTTTAATTAATACATGGAAAGTAAAGGGTGTGATAGTTGATGGCCCTACAATTGGCATTTTTACTGCTCCTGTATACAAGGAGCTTACCACTTGGCCAATTGCAGTATTGGATGCTGACAATGATGGGTTGATTTCCCCATACTATGCCAACGCAGAAGTTCCAAAAGCTTCTTATAAATTGAATGCAAATCCGTTGATGCTATCCGGCTGTACTGGTGGCGATTTGTACGTTTTACCACATGCTGATCCAGATGACTGGGATACAGCATGGATAACGGCTTTGCAAAATTACATTAACAATGGTGGTTTCTTATGGGCTGGCTGTCATGCCGTAAGCGTTTTGGAAAATATTCCCGGATGTAATTTTTTAAGTACTGGTGGATTAATTGCTGGTGATGATCATTCTAACAGTACTGCAAATTACTTGTATACCTATAACTCATCATCCGCTGCCAATCCCATCATGCAGTTTATAGGAACGCTTGATGGCTCCACGACGAATGGTTCTGAACAAATCTATGTTCCCGGTGCTGCCGGATGGAGAAGCACAACAACTCAGGCCGTTTATGATGCAAATTATATTAACACCAAAACGCACCTGGCTTATACATTTCCACAAGCTGCTACGATTGTTGCCTATGGCCCTGCTTTCGGCGATATCACTAAAGGAACGGTAATGTATGAGGCCGGACATGATTTAACCAAGGGTACTATTACTGAGCAGGTAGCAGCCCAGAGGGCATACTTTAACTTTGTTCTAATGGCCGGAGAGCAAACTCAGATTACTATAAGTTTAGCAGCTCTACCCGGTAATTATGAACCAGGAGAAACCTATTCATTAAATGCAACAGTAAGTGGCGGCACTTTGCCTTATACATACAAATGGAGTTGTGACAATGGTGGAACATTCACTGACGAATTTATTAATCCAACAAATTATACCGCTCCTTTAACTTCTATTCCCGTCATAATCAAATTGAAGGTTACAGATGCTTGTGGAAGGGTTAATTTTGCCACTTTAAAATGGGTGGGGAAATTCTTACCTATCGAATTATTATCATTCTATGCAGAACCCGAGAATGATTTCATTAATATCTCATGGTCAACTGCAAGCGAAATAAACAATGATTACTTCACTATTGAAAAAGGCATTGATGCAATGAATTTTGAATTTGTGGCAAATGTTGATGGAGCAGGGAACAGTAATGCTCTTTTAAACTATTCAACAAGTGATAATGAACCTTCTTCCGGTGTTTCATATTACAGATTAAAGCAAACTGATTTCGACGGGAATTTTTCTTACTCAAATGTAATTGAAGTGGATTTTGTCGGACGGCTTGCAGATAACGTAACCATTTACCCGAATCCATTTTACGAGTCTGTCAACATAAGGATAAATGATGCATTGCAAATTTATAACTACGAATTTAGAATTTTCAATGATTTGGGAGAAGAAGTGACGAGCATCATCTTAACTGAAAGCTTCACAACGCTTGCTGCAGGAGAATTGTTTGCGGGGAGTTATTTGTACACGATATCCGGCAATGGCGAAATGATACAATCGGGACGATTGATTTCGGAGTGATTATGCTGTTTTATTTCGAACACAACCATTGTTTTCTTTCGGATCACATGCAATAGCTCTGTCATTAATCGTTTTTCCTGTAATTCAATTTGTTTGGCTATATCATTTTTTGAGGTGCCAATCAAATTATTAAACATACATGGCACGAGTTTATACGAATTCTAATACCGACAAAGCAACAGGCCTTTATATTCTAAAATTTTGAGTGTTTCCCGACATTTTAGCGTCAGCAAACGAGGGTTAAGAAAAGATTTGCTGACCTGGAATCGTCGGGTAGTGATAATCCTTTAGCACCCAACGATTCCGTGTCCATTCCCGCTCTCCATTCAAGTCGGGTGGACGCCAAAATGTTGGGTGCGCATCAAAAGCTTTGCTTTACATCAAGTAATTTCAGCACCTCGAAAAAAGAATATACCATTTGTTTTCGTTAGTTCCAATAAAACATTCAAAACTCCATTCGATCGGGTTTCGGTTTTGCTTTAGCCTGCTTTAATTGCCTTTTCTTATCAAAAAAAAGATACAGCCGTTCCACTTCATCTCTGGCCCAGGGTGTTTTTCTTAAAAACGTAAGGCTGGATTTTATTGACGGATCTTTTTTAAAGCAATTGATGTTGATTTTCGCTGCTAATCTTTCCCAACCATAGTGTTCCACCAGTTGCTCCAGCATCGTTATCAATTTCACTCCGTGCAACGGGTTGTTGGGTTGTTCTTTTTGTTGTGGGTTTTCCTGATCCATGAATATGACGGTTAATTCTGGTTTTGCTTGGTATACGAGGGTGAAAAAAACAGCCTTGTCACTCTGTAACGTAACGCTACCCGCTTTCAGCGGGATAAATTTCACGCGTAACGCTTGTAACGAAAATTCTCATATCAATTCTTCTTCCAGCTCTTCTTATACGATTTGCTGAAAACAGCATACCATTTCTCGCCTTCGGTGTATTTAAGCAATTGAATTTTGTAATCAGTCACTCCGTTTATTTTGTCTCTGATGGCCATTTTGCCGCCGAGCTGCGTTTGAATTGTTTTGGTGAACTTAACCGGATAATTGCGGCTTTTCAGATCCTGCAACATGCGGAATGACGATTCGTAATCTTTCAGAGCATAAAAATGGTCAGCTCCGAAATAAACAAAATTCACATCGCCGCCGTGTAAAATATATTCCTGTACGGTCGGGTGTTTTAGCCCGAACGAATCAATGCCATTGGTAGTGTAAAAAATGCCGCATGTATTTATTTGCTTCACACATTCAGTATAATTGTTCTGTGCAGCATACTCGTCAACTTTGAACATCATATTCTGATATTCCATAGCAGGTTTAATGCGGTTTTGCTCCTTATAGGCCGCGCTGTTGTCGATATTACACAGAACATTTTTACTGGTGACATCTATGGCCATATTCAGGGTAACCGAGGCCAGTGCATAATCTCCGTCGCGCATAAGTTTTTTTGCCTTATCGAAATTCGAAATATAATTCTGTTCAGCATTGGCACATTCCTGCGAGAAAATTTTATTTTTCAGTTCGTTCATCGATGCTTCGAGTTCCTTGTCTTTTTCAAGTCCATAGCTTTTAATGGCCTCCGTTGCATTTTGGTACGAATCGCGGGCTTCGGGCAATTTATTTCCCCAGGCACGTACTTTCCCTTCTTCCAGAATTGATGCTGCAAGCGGTTTCCCTGCAATCTGAAGAAATATTCCCAGACTGTCGTTTCTTTTAAAGTCGTACTGATTCTGATATCCGCGCGCTTCGAGAAAATATTTTGCAGCATCGGAATAATTTTCACCATTCAGATAATTTCTTCCTTTTTCGATGGCAATATGGTATCTTTTTTCTTTAATCAGAGCCATTACTTTCACAGCATCGCGGTCAGAGAAAATGTCCTCTTTGTGTGTTTTCTGATACAACATGGCGGTCAGACATTTTTCTTCGGCAGCATCAAGCAGATTGGCGTTCAGCTTAGTTCTGGCATCTTCGAGATAATTGTCGTAAATACCATTGCGGGCGCCGCACAAACCGGTCTGGCAGCCTTTCACTTCTCCAATAGCTGGATAAACCTGACTGAGACTGTCGCATTTATTGAATTCAATGACTGCCTGGTCGTATTTTTTTTGCTGATTCAGTTTGTTTCCGAGCATCACATACTCTTTGCACAGCACGCCCATCCATTGAACGCTTTCGGAATTGCTGATGATATCAGAAGCGTTTTGTTTCTGATATTCCATGCTCTGATTGATGTAATTTCCAGCAATATCGAGACGTCCGTTCTGGATGGCTTTTTCGGCCACCTGCAGATAACTGCGGTAGATCCCGTATTTTGCCTGAGCCAATCCTTTTTGTACCTGCTCGGTACAGACAAGTCCCGGAGTAGAGGTGCAGAGCCATTTTGCACGTTCGAAACCGGCAATGGCCTCATTATATTTCTGCTCAGTATTGTTTTTGTCACCGATACCAATGAGTGTTGTGTAAATGGTATTTCCCAGTTGCACCAGCAATTGCTGGGTCGAAGGATCCGGGCTCATTTTAAGCAAGGCGTAATTCACCATGAATGCCGAAGTGTCATAGTTCGCCTGATTATACTCCATGCGGGCAAGCTGGTATTGAGCCGGCGCATAATATGGATTTACCTGTTTGGCTTTGTTGTAATAATTTGCGGCTTCCTGCAGCTTTCCTTCAGCCATCAGGTCGTTGCCTTTCTGACAAAAAAGCTGATCGAGAATTGTCAGTCGTTGATTGAGCGTAGCACGCAGTTGTGTTGTTTCAGTGACGAGATTATGCATCTTGGGCATAAACTGCATCGGGTCGTTTTCGTGCAAGCCCAGATTCTGTGGGAATTGCCGCGAATCGATCGACATGATGGATTGCTCTACTTCTTTCAACTCAATGTCGTAAAACGAAATAAGATCGATGTTGTCGGGCTGAATGGCATGCAATTTATCCATCTGAGCCGCAATCAGTACATCGGTTGAATAATAGTCATTGATGTAGGCAACCTGATTGAGAAAAATGTTTTTTGATTTTTCGTTGAAATACAGCAGTTGATTTTCAACCGAAAGTGTGTATTGTGCGTCATTCACAGTGTCGCTGAAAGCCAGCTCGGGGAGCGGGAAATAGCCAAGGTTGTCGTTGAGTTGCTGACCAGTTACAGTTTTCTGAAAAACAAGAACTCCGCTTTGCTGACCGCCGATATTCATACCGCCGCTTTGTTTGCGGAAAACTTTCACGGTATAATCAATCTCACCCGGGATCAGCTTTTTGGCAATATTGATTCCTTTATACTGAATGTCGCCACTGGCTGTAAAATTCTTCAGTTCGGGTTTAAAAATGTAATGGGCCGAATCCAGTTTTATCAGTTGCTGATTCATTACATAGTTTACCGTGAATGAAGTGTATTCAGCTCTTTTTGGAATGGATCGGGCTATTTCCTGAATGATGAAATTGCTGTAAAATTCTCTGGCGCCAGGCGAACTGACATATTGATACGTTGAAGAGTACGAAAAATCATTGCTGATCAGGGTGGTTCGCTGTCCTTGCGAAAACAGTGAAATAGAGATTAATCCCAGCAATAATACGCCTTTCGCGAATGTATTTATCATACAGAATATTTCTTTGATGTACAAAAATAGTCAAAATCTATTGAGTTGCAGTTGTTTGTTAAAGGATAGGCCATAAAAATGATTGTTACGACATTCCACCGTTCCGGCTTGTGTACTGAATTCATACTAGTCAATGAGCCGGAACATGGAACCGTCGTAACAATGGCAAAAACAACGGTTCCATGTCCTACAGCTCCTTTGTCGCTTTCGGACGGTGGAATGTTGTTTTTGCATCAATTTTTTTCGAGACACCCTTTAAAGGCTACACCTCCACATTGAAATTCCGCAGGGCGTCGTTGAGTGAGGTTTTGCGGTCGGTGCTTTCTTTGCGTTGTCCGATAATCAGGGCACAATTCACATTGAATTCGCCGCCGGGAAATTTTTTGGTGTACGAACCCGGAATCACAACAGAGCGGGGCGGCACATAGCCTTTGTATTCAACCGCTTTTTCAGTCGAAACATCAATAATTTTGGTGCTGCCGGTAATGACCGTGTTGGCTCCGAGAACCGCTTCACGTCCGATGTGCGCACCTTCAACCACAATGCAGCGTGAACCGATGAAGCAACCGTCTTCGACAATGACCGGAGCTGCTTGCACAGGTTCCAGCACACCGCCGATTCCAACGCCACCACTGAGGTGTACATTTTTTCCGATCTGTGCGCAAGAACCTACAGTCGCCCAGGTGTCGACCATGCTGCCGCTATCGACATAAGCGCCAATGTTTACATACGAAGGCATCATGATGACACCGCTGGCAATATAGGCTCCATGGCGGGCTACAGCGTGAGGCACCACGCGAATACCAGCTTCTTTATATCCTTTTTTCAGTGGAATTTTGTCATGAAATTCCAGTGGGCCGGCTTCGGTCACTTTCATTTCCGAAATTGGAAAATACAGGATGACTGCTTTTTTCACCCATTCATTCACCTGCCATTTGTCGCTAACCGGCTCTGCTACGCGCAAAGTGCCTTTGTCGAGCATGTCAATGACCAAACGAATGGTGTTGCAGGTTTCGGATTCTTTCAGGAGCTCCCGGTTGTCCCAGGCCGCTTCGATGATGATTTTTATATTGTCGTTTTTCATAATCCGAATTATTGTTGATTGAAAATTTCGTTCAGAACAAATTGTGCTTCAGTCAGCATTCCTTCCGGGACGGGAAAGCGGGCGGTGGTTTCGACACGGGCGCCGCGACTGGGTACAGAATAGGTAACTTCAAGATAGTGTATTCCGGATTTAATTTTTTGAATCGAAGCGTCTTCAAGACGGTTATTCAGTTTGGCCCAGACATGTAGTGTTTCGTTTATAATGCCTCCTTCGCGTGTGAGAATTACATGTGCTTCGGCCGGGCGCAGTCTGCGTTTTTGGGAATGCATAGCGATAGCGCTTACAAGCCAGATAAAGGCACTTAATCCAATGAAGAAGACAATAAGGAAACTGAAATCCAATCCAATTATGGCCAGAAACACACACACAATAAATGTTATAAAAATAACTACCCATCGCATTAGCAAAAAATTTCCCGAGACTTCTTTCACATCTAATTTTTGTAGTTGTGCGTATTCCACTTGCCCAATATGCCATTGAGCAACAACATTTTCCGGTTGAAGAATAGACTCAAAAACGCGGGCGGTTCTGATGTAATAATAGAAAATAATTATTCCGGTGAGAAGCATCAGGAAGGCAAATACCATCATTGCAAAACCGCCATCCATGCCATCCATTCCGGTGAGTGAGGGAATGAGAAACAAAGCAAGTGAGATGATACCAAATATCAGCGCACTTCTGGTCGCAATAATTTTGTATTTATTTCTGATCATGAATAAAAGATTGCAGTTACAATATTACTAAATAAAATCTGATGTTATCCGGTTGAGAAAAAATGTTGCATGAAATCTTAGAGAATGTCTAAAAACAGCTCGTTGTTACGACATTCCACCGTTCCGGCCGCTATTAACCCTCGAAGAGTTCGGAACTCTTCGAGGGTTTTCTAAAAAGGCCGGAACATGGAACCGTCGCAACAATGGCAAAAACAACGGTTCCATGTCCTTGCGCTCCTGCATCGCTTAAGGACGGTGGAATGTTGTTTTTGCCTCTGACATCATTTTTAGACAGACTCTTAAAGGAATTTAGTATTTTTGAAATCATTATTCTGATTAAACGTCAAAAAATATCGATATGATTCTTTGCTCCAATTGTCATCAATCGTTGAATGAGAACGCGAAATTCTGCACTAATTGCGGAACTAAAATAGTTTTTTCAGAAAAAAACCTGAACGCCGAAAGCCTGACAAAATGCAGCTGTGGCGCTGATTTGAAGCCGAATGCGAAGTTTTGCACTGCTTGTGGAAAAAAGTTCAATGTTACTGAAGAAAAAACGGAAAAGGTCAATTCAGACCTATGCAGTTGTGGCGCAGAAATGAAGCCGGGAGCAAAATTTTGCACGGTGTGCGGAATGAAAGTCGCGGTTGCTGTAAATACAGCACCGATTACGAACCCGGATGTTTGTTCCTGCGGAGCAGCACTGAAGCCCGGAGTCAAATTTTGCACAACCTGTGGCAAATCAACTTTTGTAGTACAGCAGCCAATTCATCAGCCAGCATCGGTGCGTACACAACCCAAACAGCCGGTTCAGCAAGCTTTTCATCAATCTCAGCCAATTACACCGCGTAAAAAGAAACGTGTTTTTCTGAAAGTGGCTGCAGCTGTTCTTATTGTTGCAGTTATTGGTGGTGGCGGATATCTGGCTTACACCAAGCTTTTTGGTGGAATCAGAAAAAAATTATTGGTTGAACAAACGATTGCTGTTTCCGACAAAGATCAGACGGTGAAGTATGAAGATGAGATTGCGGTGACTGTGCCTTATGGATTGATTGATAAAGAGCAAACACTAAGCATTTACTCAGTGAAGGGATTGCCCGAAGAGGAAGGCATAAAACAGCTTGGGGCTTATGATGTAAGCATGTCGGAAACAAATGAATTTGACGGTTACATGGAAGTGACCATTAAGTACGATCCAGCAGATTTACCAGCCGGTGCAGATCCCTCAAAAGATCTTTTCTGCATGTATCTGGATGAATCCAGCAATGAGTGGAAGGGCCTTCCCTATACAATAAATGCGTCGGATAATACCATGACCATTTATACGAATCATTTTACCACTTTTGCACCGTGGGCTGTTTCAGAAAAGGTTGTCCCCGGCCCGATGATGACCGTGAAAAAGGTTCAATTCCCGGGTGGTTCATTCATGTCAACCGAAGAAGTTGCTACCACCATGGAAGAATTTGCCGCGAATTCGCCAAAGTCAGATGGCGCTGTCAGAGCTGGATGGGATAAGGTGAACGAGTGGTTTGGCATAAGTGCGCAAGTGGGGTCTTTTGCTGAGAATGCGCTTGAAATGGGCGCTTTGAAAGGTATAAACGAAGTGGCGACTGAAGTTGGATTGGGCTTTGCGCTGGTGCAGTGTGCCATTGATGTTGCTGAAGGAAAAACAGGCAAAGCAACACTGGAGCTGTCAAAAAATCTATATAATTATTGGGCGCTGAAACTGATTAATACTTCAGCTATCAATCTGGCATTTGTGGGCGTATTTGTTATTGACTGGTCGCTCAATAAATTCATTCAGGAAGCCATCAGTGGCCGAACAGATATTTATCAGAAAGCGTATGATCTTTATTATAAAGAGAAAAGAGAAAAAGAAAAAATCAATTCGGTCTATTGGTACAAAACATTGAAAAAGACCATGCGGTCTGTGAAAAATCCGGCGCAAGCTTCTGAAGAAGTCATGAAAGTTATTCATGATTATGTTTGGGAATTCTGGCAGGATGAAAGTGTTGTAGGTGAGTATCAGGACCGTATTATGAAGAATACCGGCGCCACCGGAGGCGGTTATCTGAACGAACAATTGAAGAAAGATATTTCCGATGCCCATTATGCATCGATCATTAAAACATTGAACGAGACCAATATTTTTGAGCGAATTGTAAAAGAAATTCGTTTGGACATGCAGGGAAAGCTGTACGATAAGCTATGTTTTATTCAAAAAGAAATGAACAAGGTGAGTAAAATAAATGTTGTTGTAAAAATTGATCCTGAATGTGATGAATACTCCGATGTTGAAGTTGGCGGATTAGCTGTGCAATTTAATGTTGCATCGGATGTTCATAAAAAACTCTGGACTGGTACAACAGACAAGGATGGAGAGTTCCTTTTCAACTGCACAACGCTAGGCTATCTTGATGCCGGAAGCCCGCAGGAAGTGATTGTAACGGTGAAAGGTCCGGCAGGTAAAGACGAGGAATTTTCAGGCGAATTAAAGTTGGCCGGTGAAGGTAAAACCACAGTGGTGGAAATCATGATTGGCGCTCCAAAACTGGAAGGCACCTGGAAACTTGATGCAACCATCACCAAAATGACCATGGATGCTTCGCTTCAGTATATGGACGGGATGGCCGATTTTTACGGATCGGGCGATGATTACAGGGCCGAGCGTAAAAAAGTGGAAGAGCAGATGAAAGGACAAAAAGCCCAGCTGCCTGATCTGAAACTCGATGAAATTGAATACATAATGGATGTGAAACGTGAAGGTCAGTATTATGTAATCTCTTCCAAAAATTTTAATGACCCCACTGCACTGGGCAGTGTTCAGTATAAAATTAAATTTACCAGCAGAAATTCGTTTGAAGGCACCTATGTTGGACTCAACCATCTCAACGGAAAAGAAAATCGCACTGAAATGGATATTAAAGGAACACGACTTAAATAACTCAATATGAACCAAACATTTTTCGCACTCGTTTTTTTGACGCTTTTTTCTGCTGCTTGTTCATCAACAATAAAAAAGGAAACTGAAAAATCTATTGAGAAAGTTGTTGTTAATGAGGCAACAATTGTCCTTCATCAGAATTCAAAAGGAAAAGAAAGATTCCCATTAAAAGACACAATAAATATTTCATTGGAATCAATTGAAACAAGCTCGGGAAGTTGTTCTTCGCTAAATCTGACATTTGCTGAAAATGACGGGGGACGGGTGAATTCATTCGATTTATTTTTGCCGGCTGCACCGCAGTTGAAGTGGCATCAAACCCGTGATGGTGGTTTTGAATTATATGAAACAAAGCTCCCATATACTCTCCATGGCGACAATTATGTTCCATATAAGGATGCTCTTCGTGATACAGAAATCAGGGCCAGTGCATATTTGCAATCAATAATAAAATCACCTGACGGAACGGCTATGATGTATTTTCGCTACAATGAGATTACAATCATATCTATGGATTTCAAAGATGGAAAAGCAAATCTCGAAATGAATCTAAAACTCGTTTCGGAGCAAATGTCAGATCCGGTTTATGGCAGTTACAATGCTGATGTGCATTTTGTTGTCAAAAACTTCGCATCGTCAATGATGATGGTTGACTAGCAAGGAAATTCTTATTCAATTTCCGTGAATAATTGTAAAATATGCATAAATCTGCATATTTTAAAAAATTCGTCATTTCTGCAACGAAATACTTAATAAATTTGTCTGATATTCCCAAACAATCTTTTGCGATGAAGAAATACTTTTTTATTCTAATGGTTTTAATCTCGGCCTCGTTAGGAGCTCAGACAATAACTCCACTCGATTCTACGATATGGAGCAAGGATTATAATTTCGCATTGACAAATGCCAAAGAGAGTGGCAAGCCGTTGGTAATAGTTTTCAGCGGATCCGACTGGTGTAAACCCTGTATAATGCTTCGCGAACAAGTATTTGTAAAACCCGAATTCAATTCCTGGGCGCAAGAAAAAGTTGTTTGCGTTTGCCTTGATTTCCCCTCACAGAAAAAGAACCGATTGCCTCAAAATCTGCAACAACAAAATGATGCATTGGCTGAGCGTTTTAATCCAAATGGACTTTTCCCGTTGGTTGTTGTAATAAATTCAGATGAAGCAGTGTTGGGAAACATTGGTTACAAGGATCTTTCTGCACAGGATTATGTTTTGGAACTTGAAAAAATTATCAACATCAAATGATTCAAATGAAAAGCGTTTTATTATTAATTTTCGCATTGATTTCAGCAACAATCGCGAATGCGCAGACTGCCGGAACTGTTACGTTCAAAGTTACTACCATAACTGCGGGTGGCCAGTATGCGCCAAGCAATATTGTTGCCATCTGGGTTACAAATTCGGCTGGAACTTTTCAGAAATCACTCAAGGTGATGGCCGCTGTACGTAAACAATATCTTTATCAGTGGAAAACCGCCACACCCGCGCAGAATGTTGTTGGCGCAATCACAGGTTCCACTATAACCTCTCATCAAACGCACACGGTTAGCTGGAATTGTCAGAATTCAAGCGGAACTCTGGTCCCTGATGGCGACTATAAAATATGGGTGGAGTTCACTGAGAAAGATGGTCAGGGTCCATACACAAGCTATACATTTAATAAAGGGATAATTGGCGACACCTTGAGTTTTAGCAATTCCGCGAATTTTTCCAATATCGAAATTTCCTATATTCCTAATAGTAGCGGGATTGAAGACCCTGCTCAGGAAGCCAGTATTTTCAGGTTTGCCGGGAATGAAGCTATTGGATTTGGCATTCCATCTCAAAAGGCAGAAAATGCAATGTTGCAGATTTTCGACCTTTCAGGTAAATTTGTTTATGAATCCGTTGATTATTTTGATGATGGTGCCAAAAGATATTTTTTATGGAATCACGCGTCTCAAAATAACGGTGTCTTCATTTATCGCATAGAGAGCGGGGCAGAGCAGTATTGTGGAAAATTTTATCTGTAACGATTTTGCATAAATCCATTGTTATTTATTTTTTTCTCGCATTGTTTTCTGCAAGTGCGACGGCTCAATTGAAGCACAGAACCGAAGTTTTGTTGTTGATGGGATCCCGTTTTGAAATAACTCCTTTTGCTGAGAGTGACAGTTTGGTAGATGCTTCGATTACTGCGGCAATAGCCGAAGTGAAGCGAATTGAAAACATGATTTCGGAATGGATTCCAAACACAATTATTTCGCAAATAAACGACAATGCCGGGATCGCGCCGGTGAAAGTTTCGGATGAACTTTTTCAACTTATCAAACGATGCAATAAAGTGTCGGAGCTTACCGACGGAGCTTTTGATATTAGCTGGGCTGCTGCAAGGCACGTCTGGCGGTTCGATGGCACCATGACGAATCTGCCCGCTCCAGGTTTGATTGATTCAATGAAGATACTGGTCAATTATAAGAATATTATTTTGGATGAAGATTCCAAAACGGTTTTTCTGAAGAATAGGGGAATGGCAATAGGACTTGGCGCAGTTGGTAAAGGTTATGCGGCCAACCGCATGAAATCTGTTATGCAGGCTATGGGAGTTCAAAGTGGGATTGTGATTGCAGGCGGAGACCTGATTACATGGGGCGAACCACTGCCTGAAAAAAAGTGGCCAATTGGAATCGCTGACCCAAACAATCCTTCAGCCGCTATAGCGTGGATCGAAGTTGGTCCGATGGCGGTGGTTACTTCGGGCGATTATGAGCATTTTGCAACCATTGATGGAAAACGCTACGGACACATAATTGATCCGCGGACTTGTTTCCCGGTTGAAGGTTTGAGAAGTGTAACTATTATTTGTCCCGATGCTGAGCTTGCAGATGCCCTGGCAACAGCCGTTTTTGTACTCGGGAAAATAAATGGCCTTGCATTGGTCAATCAATTGAAAGGAGTTGAATGCCTCATCATTGACAATGAAGGGAAAATGATTACTTCGGACAATTTGCCTCTGAATTTTTACGGTCAGGGCGAAAGCCAGAAAACGCATCAAATTACTATTGGCTCAAAATAATATTGTATGAAAAGAAAAATTTTACTTCTGTTTCCGTTGATGTCTTTAATTGCATCGTGTGTGAATGTCAAACCCTATCAGAAATCGCATCTGAATCAGGAAGACATGAAGCTCAGCACGCGTAAACTGGAGACCTTTGACAACTCAATTGAATCATATCGTGAAGGAGCCAGTGGTGCGACCGGCGGAAAGACCGGCGGTGGTTGTGGATGCAATTAATAAGCAGCTTGATATGAATAAAATATATACCATCATTTTTTTATTTCTTGCTTCCGGAGCTTTTGCACAGGATTACCCGGTGAAAGTACTCGATGAAAAAGAAGTTGATTTTCTTTTCAATTATTATGAGCAGGACGGCAATCACAGCCCTGTAACAGGGGGCATCGGATCTGAAAAACTTGAATGCCTGACTCCACTTACAATAGTCAATGTGCCATTCGATACAGTAAACAGTTTGTCAGTCAGTGTTGGCCTTGATTATTATACCAGTGCTTCGTGTGATCAGATTGACCGCTTCATCACTGCCGCCAGTTCGAAATATTTGTCATCCGCATCAAGCAAAGACATGCGAACTCATTTCGATGCAACTTATTCGAGAAAAAACATGGCCGGCACTTCTGACAAAGGAGTCATGATTGGCTTCAGCAATGAGTTTGATGTGAATTCATTTTCAGGCGGATTGCATTACAATATTTCATCACGTGACGAAAACCGGCAGCTGGGGCTGAAAGCAACTGCATTTTATGATGTGTGGAAGCTGATTTATCCGGGTGAATACCGCAATGGAGATGAATTTCGCTATGGCAATGATGAAGATGATTATGACAAGGACTCTCGATTGACATCGACATTCACTGCAACATGGTCACAGGTACTCACACGCAATCTGCAATTCTTAATTACTGCAGATGTTGTTCTTCAACGCGGAATTCTGAATTCTCCTTTTCACCGGGTATATTTCGATGACGGCTATAATGTACTCAACCCGGATACAAACTGGTGGCTTGTGGCTAAAACCATGCGCCCGGAGAGTCTTCCCCGATCGAGGTTCAAAATTCCGATAGGCCTTCGCGTAAATTATTATCTATCCGACCGCATCACACTTCGTTTGTATTACAGGTATTACTTCGATGATTTTGCAATTCAATCTCATACATTTAGTGTTGAAGTTCCCGTAAAAATAAATTCCTGGCTTTCCGTTTATCCTATGTGGCGCTATCATGAGCAGACCGCTGCCAAATATTTTGCTCCGTTTGGCGAACATCCTCTGAATGCTTTATGGGAGCCGGCTGAAGAGTATTATACCTCTGATTACGATTTGTCAGAGTTGATCAATCGCAAGTATGGCGGCGGGTTCAGAATAAGTCCTGTGTATGGAATTCACAAATGGAAACTGAAAAAAGACAACAGCATTGTATTTAAAACAATCGAAGCCCGCTATGCCACTTATAAGCGAAGCGATGGGCTGAAAGCTGAGTCTGTGAGTATCAACTTTGGATTTGTTTTTTGATTTTGCTTCTTCGGCCGGATTCTTTTTTCAACATTTCAAATTCGCGTAGCGTTTGTCCTTTCATCGACGTATTCTCTTCGGCTCTGCGAATCAGATAGGGCATAACTACACGGATTGGGGCATAGGGCAGATATTTGGCAGTATTGTATTTTTCGGCGGCCAGTCCAAAGGTGATGTGATCGCTCATGCCATACAACTGTGAGAACCAGATGCGCCTGTCATTTTTAGCGATATTGTTTTCATGAATCAGTTGTGTAAGATACAGCGAGCTTTCTTCGTTGTGTGTTGCGCAAAAAATTGTCATGACATCGATGTTTTCAATAGAAATTTTGAGCGCAAGGTTAAATGCCATGTCGGTTTTTTCTTTTGATTGAAAGACCACCGGTAGCAAATTTTGTTCAATTGCACGTTTTGTTTCTTTCTCATGATAAGCTCCACGAACAAATTTCACACCTGCATAAAGTGAGTGAGTGCGGGCAAACTCAATGGTTTTCTTGAGAATTTCAATTCGGTCTTTGCGATACATTTGAAGTGTATTGATCACCACCGGCATTTCCTTGTTATACTTTAGCATGAAATCAAAAATAAGGTCATCAATGGCTTGCTGAAACCATGATTCTTCTGCATCGATCATGACCGGTATTTTGTTTGCAGCAGCAAGTTCAAATATTTGTTCCCATCGCATCACAAGCGCGTTCCATTGCTGTTCTTCAGCGTGAGTTAAAGGAATTCCAACGGACTTTTTTTCGAGCAATTCAACCGATGAAATACCACTGGGTTTGAAAACCGCAAAAGGTACCATGTCGCGGTGCTGAGCAGCAAACAGAATTGATTTTTTAATTTCATCGGCCACTGCATCGCGGGCAGCATCGTCTTCGTTGGCTTCGGCACTGTAGTCGGGAATCGACCAGATGCCTGCACTGTGCAGAGATTGCATGGCCGGGACCGCTTCTTCAAGGTTTTTCCCAGCAACAAAAATTCTGTAAATGCCACCCAGAAAAGGTTTTAACGGCAGACGCAGAAAATTGGCCAGAGCCAGCAATGGTTTTCCTGCTACAATCAGCCATGGGTGCCGCATCAGCGCAAAAACTTTCATGCGGTGCTTTAATTCTTTATCGCTCAGGTGACGAAATGCGATTTCTGTTTTTGAAAAGTCAGGCATTTATTTTATTACAAAAGTATTCGAAAGTCACTTATTCTTTCAGTCAGAATGACAAGTATCATTTATTCAAACGAAAGAAAACAGAGGCAATCAATCCTTGTTTTCCGTCAGAATAATGGCTTCGTAAATAAAAATTTCGGTATCCTCGTCTTTCCATCCATCCCAACCGATACCTGCTTTGTCGCGGCAGCAATGGCCCAGAAATTCTTCGAGTGTCCATCCGGTTTCTGTGGCCACCTGAGGCAGAAAAGTGCCGGCCATATTTCCGCGTTTGATGTATATTCCATGTTTCCCCAGGACAATCTGTTTCACGGAATCTATTTTCTGCATAGGAGTCAAAACAGAAATTTCGAGATCAATATTTTTATATTCTTCTTTTGATAGAGGATCAAAGCGTGGATCGTTGAAAGCTGCAGCTGTAGCCATTTCCTGAATGTTTCGGCTGAGTTCTCTGTCCTGTCGGAAAGTCCCGATGCAACCGCGCAATTTATCATTCAGATGGAGCGTAACAAAAACTCCGCATTTTTCATTCAATATTTTAGATAGTGAATCGGGCAGGGAATAAGTAACTCCGCTCAGCCTTGATTCAATGCTTCCTCGTGCAATTTCAAACATGATTATTTTATCATTTTCTGAAATTGCGAAAGTATCATTTGTTTCGTCGATTTCTTTCTTATCGGACGCTCTGACTGCAACAGCGGCATAACCAACTACGCGGTCGAAATCACCTGAAATGTCGCCTGAATTTGAAT
Source organism: Bacteroidetes bacterium GWF2_43_63 (assembly GCA_001769275.1). Taxonomy (NCBI): domain Bacteria; kingdom Pseudomonadati; phylum Bacteroidota; species Bacteroidetes bacterium GWF2_43_63. The sequence goes on from MEOQ01000040.1 coordinate 29,480, forward strand.
ATTTAAGCTTTTCATAGGCGAATCCCTGACTGCTTCCGGCAATGGACATTAAGACGTATACAGCGCTGTAGCCACAGATTGCCGTTCGGTAATTCTGAATACCTGAATTTTCGTTTGATCGTACAACGGAATCAAATGTTTCGGGGTTGCCGCTCAGTATCGACTGCACAACGGTGCTGTCGGCTTTCACGGCATCGGAGTATGAAGGATAATGTGAGAGATCTGTGCTAATGACAAAAAGATTTTCTTCGGTGAAATATGGTTTAAGCGTCTCTGCAATTTTATTCAGCGCATAACTGCTTTTTGTACCAATTGTAATCGGAATAATTTTAAAACCGGGTTCAAGAATGTATTGCAGGAACGGAATTTCTACTTCCAGCACATGGTCTTCTATCTGATATTGCTGAGGAAATTTGAAAATATTATTCTGTTGAAGAATTCCTGTAATTTCAGCATTGATTTCTGCTGAACCCAGCGGAGTTTCAAACGCAGAGCCATGAAAAACGGTGGCTCCATCGAAAGCCGCAATATGACTTGATCCCAGAATGAAAACGTTTTTGTAAATATTCTTTTCCCTCAGTGTGGCAAATCCCCATGCTGCTGTTCGACCGCTGTACACGTAGCCGGCATGCGGAACTATGATTGCTCTCACTTTTTTATCGTTGGGAGCAATGGTTATCTGATTGAATTCTTTTTCGAAATATTTTTCCAGCGCTTCGGCGTCATCCGAATAGAATTGACCGGCAACGGCCGCTTTGCGTACCGGCAAATTATTCTGGGCTCCTATATCTGAAAAAATACTCATAACTGAAAGCAAAATTAACAACCGTTTCATCATATAGTAAAGGTAAATATTTTTTTTATCAAACGCTAATTGTTACTTTTGTTGAAAAGGAAAAATCATTGGAGAAGCGCGCCTTCATTAAAAATGTTTTAGTAATGGGTGTTGCAGCAGTTGCATCGCCACGACTTTTTGCGGGCAAACTTGTGGAGAACCCTACATCAAATAGTACAAAAAAAATGATAAAAGCCAGGTATTTCGAAGTGCTTGCTGATAATACGGTGAAATGCCTTTTATGTCCGCATGCATGCATTCTGAAGAACGGTCAGACAGGTATTTGCCACTCCAGGATTAATGAAGAAGGCACCTTGTTCACAAATGCATATGGGAATCCGGTGGCAGTTCATTTGGATCCGATTGAGAAAAAACCATTGTATCATTTTTTGCCGGCATCAAAAGTGTTGTCGTTTGGCACTGCAGGCTGTAATTTCAGATGCCTAAACTGTCAGAATGCCGATATTTCGCAGGTTGCTCCTGATGAAATCGAGTCGCTGGATTATTCTCCAGATAAACTTGTGAAAATGGCTCTGGAACACAAATCCGAAGGCATAGCCTTTACCTACACTGAGCCCACCGTTTTTTTCGAATATATGTATGATACAGCTGCTCTGGCTCAGAAAGCGGGTTTGAAGACAATTATGATTTCAAATGGTTTTATTAATGCAGAACCTTTGACTGATTTGATTAAAGTGATGGATGCATTTAATATCGACCTGAAATCGTTCAATGACTCCACATACAAAACACTTTGTGGCGGGCAGCTGAGTCCGGTTTTGCATACCATAAAAACAATCAGGGATTCCGGAAAGTGGCTTGAGATAACAAACCTGATGGTTACTGGTTACACGGACAAACCCGTGGAATTCAGAAGTATGGTTGATTGGCTTGTGCAGAATGATTTAAATGATGTTCCGCTGCATATTTCCCGGTTTTTCCCAGCGTATAAACTAATGGATTCGCAGCCCACAAGTCTTTCTGACATTGAAGATGCTTACAACATTGCTGTTGAAGCGGGAATCCAATATGTTTATACCGGCAATATACGAAACGAAGCACACGAAAACACCTTGTGCCCGGAGTGCGGAAGCCTGCTTGTAATGCGCGAAGGATACACAGCTGAGGTGACCGGTTTGACCAATAATACCTGCACGAAATGCGGCGGCATCGTTCCGGGCGTGTGGATAAAATAAATACATCTATGAAAGGAATCAATCATATTGTTTTTGACTGGGGCGACACCCTGATGCGTGATTTTCCCGAAAAGAAAGGCCCCATGTATGTTTGGGATCGCATTGAAGTTTTCCCGGATGCAGCATTGGTTTTGGAATCATTGTCCAACAAATACGTGCTGACAGTTGCTTCAAATGCCGGTGAATCAGATACAGCCGATATGCGCAAAGCGCTTGTAATTGGAAATATTGATCATTATTTCAAAAATCATTTCACTTCAAAAGATTTGGGAGTGTGTAAACCCGATCCTGAATTTTTCCTGCGCATTTGCATGGAAGCAGATTTCTGCATCGACAAATCGGTGTTGATCGGTAATGATTACAAAAAAGACATTGTCGGCGCCAAAACAGCCGGAATGAAGACCATTCTGGTCAACCATGCCGGAGCGCAGGGCCCGTTTGAGCTGGCTGATTATGTTGTGAGCGAGCTGAAGGATTTATTGCAGATTCTTCTTTAGCAAAGCCCTCGCAGGGTTCCGAACCCTTCGAGGGCTGATGCTCAGATTCTTTTCAGCAGCTCTTTGATGATGGCTGTCATTTTGGGTTCAGCCTTATTGGCCGCTTCAATAACTTCTTCGTGACTGACTGCAACGACTTCATCCATGCCTCCAAGGTCAGTAATAATTGAAACAGCAAATACTTTCATGGAAGAATGGCGGGCAACAATGGCTTCAGGCACTGTTGACATTCCAACGGCATCACCACCGATAATGCGGACATATTTGTACTCCGCAGGAGTTTCAAACGTTGGGCCACTCATGGCAACATACACCCCCTGATGCACGGGGATATTCAGGTCTTTTGCTGCGCTGAGTGCCGTTTCGAGCAGTTTGTGATCATAAGGTTCGCTGAAATCGGGAAATCTGGGACCAAGTTCATCGTAGTTTTTACCAATCAACGGATTGGTTCCCATCAGATTTATATGATCGTTGATAAACATAATGTCACCAACTTTGAAATTTACATTCATTCCGCCCGCTGCATTTGAAAGCAGCAGTGTTTCAATACCCAGGTTTTTAAAAACGCGAAATGGGAAAGTAACCTCCAGCATATCGTAGCCTTCATAAAAATGAAAGCGACCTTGCATGGCAATTACATCTTTTCCACTCAGTTTACCGAAAATGAGCCGTCCCTGATGTCCTTTAACTGTTGAAACAGGGAAATTTGGAATCTCATTGTAGGGAATGCTGTCAACTATTTCAATTTCATTTACAAGACCACCTAAACCAGTCCCCAGTACTATGGCAATCTGAGGCCTGAGCTTGGTTTTGCTTCTGATGAAATCAGCTGTTTTTGCAATTTTTTCCAACATAGTCTATAATTAGTTTGTCAAGATTAAATTCTTTACTTTCATGAATTCCGACAGTTACCGGAATGTAAAAGAAAGGCAAATCTACCAATTTTTCTTTTATCTCCGGCAGCATTAACCTTGCAACATCTTTTTCTGTTGTAAAAATCACTTTACTTTTCATCATATGACTTTTAAAGTCATCGGCCAATTTTTCAATATCCCTGAGCTTGAAGGAATAATGATCGGGGTATTTATGGGCATATAATTCAACACAACTACGCTTCAAATATTCTTCAAGCGGGTAAGGGTTTGCAATACCGCAAAGTAGAAATATCGAGTAAGTATTGTCAGGAATTTCAAGTTTTACAGGGCTGTCGGAATAAACACGTACAGGCTTTCCATAATCGAGGTACGAAAAGGCAATATTTTGATGGTGGCCTGGCTTTATTTTTTCAATCAGGTCGCGGCCAATTATCGGTGAGAATACCTTGGGTGTTTTTGACACAATGATTACATCTGCCCGCTTTTTCGCAGATTTGCATTCACGCAGTTTTCCCACAGGCAGTACATGATCTTTCCAGTACGGATTGAGATAATCAGTCAGCAAAATATAAAGCCCGGCTTTGACATCCAGATGCTGATAACCATCGTCCATGAGAATTACGTCTGTGGATGGTACTTTTTTCAGAATTTCCCTGATGCCTTTTCTTCGGCGTTCACACACGAACACATTTATATTTTCATCCAGCCCTCTGACATATTCATAGGCCTCATCTCCAATTTCGGCTACATTGTGATTTTTGTTACAATGTATGAATCCGCTGGTGTTGCGCTTATAGCCCCTCATAATTATTGAAACATTGTAGCCCTTTTCAACTAACAGGTTGGCAACATATTTCGTATGAGGAGTTTTCCCCGATCCACCGGCATTCAGGTTGCCAATGCAAATAACAGGGACATCAAAACCCCAGCGTTTCTTTATGCCGATAGCATAGAGAAGCTTTCTGACAGACACTATTAAAATATATCCCCACTGAAAGGGGAACAGTAAAAATCTAAACCCCATATTGGGGGTAAATATATAACTATTTTACATAAATGTCAACTTTCGTTAACTGAAACGGGATTTTTTTTTATATTTGCGCAAATCATTGCCGTGTCCGATTCATTAGTAATAATACCAACCTACAACGAGAAGGAGAATATTGAGAATATTATCCGCAAGGTTTTCTCATTGGAGAAAGACTTTAATGTTTTGATAATTGAAGACAATTCTCCCGATGGCACCGCTGCTATTGTAAAAGGGTTGATGACCGAATTCAAAGACCGACTTTTTATTGAAGAGCGCAAAGGAAAACTTGGGCTGGGAACCGCCTATATCCACGGTTTTAAATGGGCTTTGGCTCATAATTATGAGTATATTTTCGAGATGGATGCCGATTTCAGCCACAATCCAGAAGACTTAATAAGGCTTTACAAGGCTTGCCACGATGATGGCCACGACATGTCGGTAGGCTCCCGTTATATTACCGGAGTCAATGTGGTCAACTGGCCGATGGGCCGTGTGCTGCTCAGCTATTATGCTTCGGCTTACGTCAGATTCATCACCCGCATGAAAGTCCGTGATACCACTGCCGGATTTGTCTGCTATACACGCAAAGTACTTGAAGCCATCCGCTTCGAGAAGATTTCTTTCCTTGGATATGCCTTCCAGATTGAAATGAAGTATACGATTCATAAGCTGGGATTTTCCATCAAGGAAGTCCCGATTATCTTTACCGACCGCACGCTGGGTCAATCCAAAATGACCAAAGGCATTGTGCGCGAAGCTTTTTTCGGAGTTATTCAATTACGCTTGCGCAATACTAAGCGCCGCCATCAAAAATAACAATGGAATCCTATCACATCTTCAACGCCCGGATTGTAAACGAAAACAGAATCTTTGAGGGCGAAGTTTTTATTTCCGGTGGAATCATAAAAAAAATCAACGAAGAGAAAACTTCAAAAACACCTGCCGGATACACCGCTATTGATGCGGCCGGAAAATATCTGCTCCCAGGAGTGATTGACGATCAGGTGCATTTTCGTCAGCCGGGCATGGAAGAAAAAGCAACTATTTTTACTGAAAGCCGCGCGGCCGTTGCCGGTGGAGTAACGTCCTTTATGGAAATGCCCAACACCAAACCGCCAACACTGACGCAGGAATTACTGGAAGCGAAATATAAAATTGCTTCGAAAGATTCGCTCGCCAACTATAGTTTCTACATGGGCGTGTCGAACGACAACATCGAAGAAGTGCTAAAAACGCCATTGGATACGGTTTGCGGTGTGAAAATATTTCTGGGCTCATCCACCGGAAACCTGCTGGTCGACAATCATAAAACCATAGAAAAGCTTTTTGCTGAAACACCGCATATCATTGCTGCACACTGTGAGGACGAAGATACGATCATCCGAAATACCGAATCCTTTAAAAACTTTTTCGGCGACGAAATCAGTGCAGCCATACATGCCGCCATTCGTAGTGCCGAAGCTTGCTTCAAATCTTCGTCGTACGCAGTGGCACTGGCCAGAAAAAAGAAAACCAGACTCCATGTTTTTCATGTTTCAACGGCAAAAGAACTTGAGCTTTTCGATGCCGGAATGCCGCTTGAACAGAAGCGTATCACCGCCGAAGTCTGTGTGCATCATCTGTGGTTTACCAGTGATTTTTACCGCACGCATGAAAATCTGGTGAAATGGAATCCTGCCATCAAAACCGCCGAAGACCGCAAGGGCCTGCGCGACGGACTGAAAGCCGGACTGCTCGATGTGGTCGCTACCGATCATGCCCCGCATCTGCTGGCCGAAAAAATGAAACCTTATTTCGACGCTCCTTCGGGTGGACCCATGGTGCAGCACAGTCTGCAGGCCATGATTGCACTTGGCGAATCGGGACTCTGGACCATTGCTGATGTTGCAAATTTCATGTGTCACAAGCCCGCCATTCTTTTCAATGTTTCAAAACGCGGCTTCATCCGCGAAGGATATTTTGCCGATCTGGTGCTGGTCGACACTTCAAAAAAATACAAGATCACCAAATCCAATATCCTCTACAAATGCGGCTGGTCGCCCCTCGAAGGCGAAACCATGCCCGCCACCATCACCAAAACCTTTGTCAACGGCCATCTCGCCTGGGACAATGGAAAAGTGGTTGGGACGAAGGTGGGGAAGAGGTTGGGGTTTGAGAGGGGGTGAGGGATTAGTTTTGTTTTGATTGCTAAAGGTTTGTATTTAGGTAAGGGTCTTCTCCAATATATTTGTTCTGACGCTTTTGTTTATTTGCTGTTAGGAATATTTTTCATTTCAAATAGTAGGTCGATCATTTGGTTGTAATCTTTTTGATGTTCCTTAAAATTCATTGAGATAGTAATAGGAAGTCCATTTTTAGGGAAAGTCGGATTGTTCTTTATTGCTTGATCATGAAACATTTTAATTTGATCGAACCATAATTTACAGTCAATTAGTGTTTTGAAAATTAAATTAGAGGAGAGAGATTCAAATAATTCAATTTTTTTCGTGCTTATTTTATTTGTATACCTTGAAATTGTTCTTTCAAGTTCATCGTATTCTCGATTCATCCCAAAATCAACTTGTTCAGCCAAATTCCCCATAGAAGTCCCGGTATATGGATCTGGTGTACGAAAGTCGACTTCAAACATTTTTTTTGCGTTTTGCTCTGTTTGATAATTGCTTTTTTCTTTGATACTTATATTGAATCTCTCTGGGTGATTAATTAATATCAAGTCTATGTAGTATAAGAATGATTCTGAAGCTTTATTAAGTTTTGAAGCTACAATGGCGTTTATTCTTGATTTCTCTTTCTCTTCTTTTATTTTTGATGCAATCCGATATATCATATAAACAATCGAAAGTCCAATTCCAATACTCAAAAAGATCTTGTGCTCAATTTTATTTTCAATTATTAAGGTACGCACAATCATTACCAAAGAAATAATGGTAATTAAAGATTCGATTGCTATTACTTTAAGAGTCTTCATTCCGTTATGCGTAAATTATATACATGTATGACAAAACCATGCATTTCCCAAAAATACAAAATTTTGTAAACAAGCCAATAAAAGTTTACAAATATTTCCCCGGAGTTTATAATAATTTTTCAGATGATGGGTTGTGGATTCATTTGTGGTCATAGAGATACAAGGCTATGGGCGGCGTTGGGGGTGGGTTGGAGGAGAGAAAGATTTAAAGGATGCAGAGGATAATTTATAATGCAAAATTGATTTTTTTACCCTCCTTTAAGTCCTAATTCATTAACATATTTGTCAACCTTTATCCAATCAATTCTTTTTTCTTCGTCGTTTGGAATTTCACCTGTAATCATAAATAACGGAGTCAAATAGAAAACTTCAACTGTCCGCTTGTTGTATCCAAATGCGCCAACATCTTGCATTTGAAACTCCACTGTTCTAAAACTAAAATGTCTGTTTTGATATAAAATTGTTTGTGTCTGCCAAGACCCTATTGAATATATAAATTTCACAGGTCCGACAATTAAAATTATTATCAGAAATGTTGTTGGTAAAATTGTCCAAATGATTTTTCCGTGTCGAGTTTTTATTACTAAAGCATTCCATATTAGCGTCAATGGCGTTCCAATCAAAAGTCCGAAGTAAATGGATGACTTTATTCCTTGACTTTTAATATCGAAACATGGCAGGCTATCCAATAAGAATAGAGCTACTATAAAAACGTAGATTATGTTCAATATTTTGGTTGTTCTTGTCAAAGCGTTGGCTTTTAATAATACTCAAACGGTTAGGTTATTGAGAGTCGTACTTAGAGCCATGATTTACAGTTGTTATTGTGGCGCGTTTAACTTTTATTCTTTTCGTTGTCACGAAAGTTCCGGTTACAATTACCCATGTTATCAAACAATCCCAAAACAGATTATTAATGGTCCATCCGGAATTTGGTACGGGGTAATCGACCATGAATTCATGATAATATGTGAATGGAAATCCGATTTTCATTTCATAAGAATCAGTCAGTCGGTGAAGAGGTGAATTGATTTGAAAAAGCACCGTCAAAAAGGAAGTCGAAAAGAAAGTCAGGATTGATAAAATTGTTCCGAATATAATTGACTTAATCATTTTCATTTTTTTATTGTGCTACAAATCAGTAATATGTATGATAAACCATACACATCCTCAAAATTACAATATTTTGCAAATCATCAGGGTGTGTTTATTAATTATTTCCATTGCCATTTTTCGTCTACTTCGTAAATAATTTCCAAATGGTCGGCAAGTTCTTTAAGTTTTGCTTTCACGTTATCTAAGTCAGTTATCTTGTCCTTCGGCATAATGAATGATTGTCCACCTTTTAGTCTGACAAAAATTGTTGTAGGAATTTCGCACATTTCCACTATCTCAGTTGTCAATACTTTGCTTTCACTTCCGTTGTCTTTTGCTAAAATATATTCGTTGCTAAACTCCAATGTTACAATTCTTCCCAGTCGGTCTTTGTAATTTTCTCTGATGAAGCTCTTATAATGGTTGATATAGTGTTGTCTTTCCCAAAGTGGGTAAAATAAAAACCACAGAAGTCCAATAATAAAAAATATTATTGTCAACGAAATTTTGTCTTGAAAGAGAAATAAAAAACCAAAAGCAATGTAAATAAATGGCACTGCTATTTTGCTTCTTTGCCTTTTCCTTTTAATACGGTCAGATTTTGACGCAACAAAAAGTTGATGTGTCAGGAAGTCATTTTCATCAGTTGTATAGTTTATCGTCATTGTTTTGTATTATTAGGCAAAACTCATTTATTGTGAATAACACCCCCCACACCCCACCCAATTTCAGGCGAATATGTACGGCCCTCGTCGTCTCACCCCCAAAAATACAATTTTTTGCAAATCAGCGAACATTATTTGTATTTTTTCTCTTCGGTCTGAAATGTCCGGCAGAATAATCAATACAAAAATCCAAACAGTCACAGGGATATTTCGTGTCGGAAGCCGGCTGGGAGACTGTCGAGAGCAAATTGTATATCAGAAAATACAAAACTGATGAAAAATGTATTTTACAAAATACAAAAATTCGAACCCAGTTGAATAATATTTCAGACTAATTAGTCCCATATCCTCGCGTAGTCTTCGATGTAGAATCTATGGGGGCTGTTTAAAAAATCCGGAAGGTTTCGACATTCCACCGTTCCGGCCGGTTTGTAATCCCTCGAAGGGTTCTGAACCCTTCGAGGGATAGTATTTGGGCCGGAACATGGAACCGTCAAAACAATCAGCAAAAACAACGGTTCCATGTCCTTCAGCTCCTTCGTCGCTTTTGGACGGTGGAATGTTGTTTTTGCCGTGGAAGTCTTTTTGAGACAGCAGCGCTTTTTACATACGAAGGGCGTAGTCTGAAATAATAAACTGAGCTGGGTTTAGTCGGAGACTAAACCCAGCAAAAATTTATAAAAAGACTACGCCCAGCTATCAATTGAAAGCGCTGCAGGAGCGACTTCCGATAGCTCAATGCATCAAGCTATTTTACAAATAGTACTTGTATAAATGAAAATGCACGTGCATATCACGGCACCTGAACACCCATTACTCTACATGCCATCCGAATGAGCTCTGACCAGTCGCCGGGCAGGATCAGATGATGGTTGCCCAGCGGATTTTCTTGCAACAGATTTACTTCACGTTCCGATAATTGAACTTCAATCTGTGTCCGGCATGCAGTGGGCGATTTGGGACGTCCGATGATTTTTGTTGTGGCAACAAAGGCTTTACTCAATGCATGATCGAAACGGAAAATGGTAATGATATCATTTTTGAAATCGCCTTCAACAGCAGTGCCCATGCCGGTTTCGAAATGTGTTTTTATTTCCATGTTGTCGATCAGACAAGGCGCAATGGTGCAATGCGAAAACACGCAGACTTCATTCGAAATCTTGTTGGTATTGGCAATCCAGGGAACAAGGCCGGTGAGTTCTTTGCCCAGCATCATGCCGGTGATGGCCGTGATATCGCCTTCGCAGCCGGCCGGAAAGCCGTCGTTGTTGAATTTCGCCAGTGGCAGACAGGCGGTCACTCCGTCTTTTTTTACCATTGGAAAACATTCCACGGTTATGGCATCAAGGGTATTTGTAGCAATGGTTTCATTCAGCATAGTGTACACACGGGCCGTATCCTCCAGATCCGGATTATTGTGTCCGTCAAATGCATTCAGAAATGTTTCAGATGGTTCAAATTCCGAAAAATGTTTCAGCTTTTCCCAGGGAATCTGAATCAGCTGAATGCCTGTTTTTTCTTTCAGCACTGTATCATCAATAGCTGATGAAATCAGCCAGTCAGAGACATTTCCGATCAGCCCGGCTCTTTTTTCTTTCAGATTTTCGAGCGCAGATCTGACTTTCAGGAAATTTTCAAGTACTGTACGTGTATCAGACTCCTCCTCATCCAGCAACAACGAAGGAATGCCGCGTGCATTCATCCATGCTTTCACTTCGGTGGCCGATGCATACGAATTGTTGTGTGTCGATCCTATCAGCATATAAAAGCGGTCGGGTGTCACAACTTCCGTGGCTGGCATTTCCGATCCGCCGGAAAGAAAAAACAGCACATCCGGATTATCATCAACAAGTACATAATTTTCCGATGCAATCAGTTTTTGAATTTGCTTGTCAGTATTTTCAAACACCGCATCCGGTGCGCCTTTGAAGGCAAGAAGTTTGATTTTGAGTCGTGCCATTTCGAATTAGTTTCAATTTTTAAACTACTAAGATTATTGCCTTATGAAAAAACATGGTTCAGTTTTGACATCAATGATATTTTTTGTATTCTCTGAACAGTTTTCTGAAATCGCGGGGCTTTATTACTTTGCGGAATAATAAGGGTTCTCCGTATAAACACCCGCTGCATGAATACAACGATGTAGAGGAATCAAACAGGTGTTTAATGATTTCCAGATCAGCCTTCTGTATTTGTTGTCCCAATTTAAATAGTTCATTCATTCCATATATCCCGTATGCCTGTATTTCAGGATTTGCAGAACGAAGCCAGCTTGATATTTCGTTGTAGTTTTTATTTTCTACAAGAGCTTGCATTTTGCGAAAATATAAAGGAGGCATACCAACAAACCCGCATCCATAGCCAAATACAAAAATATTTGATGGGAATTGAATTTTATTTTCAATGTCAATATTTGATTTATAGAACGCATTGTGCCGGGAAATGAAATCACTCAGTATCTGTTCATTCTGATACAAAAACACAGTAGTATCTTTTTTCGAAACTCTGATGTAGAATGCTGAATCATTGCGCGATAAAAGCATCATATCTATCTCAGACTTTCCAATATCGAAATCAAAATCACTTTGAACAATATTAAACTCAAGTGGTCTGGTATAATACGTTATATAGTCATGAGAAAACGCATCAATTCTGTCATTAAGCAGTTTTGAAACTGCGGACAGAAATGGTTTTACACGCATTTTTTCGAAGAGGTTCTTAAATGATTCAAATTCAGCAATTGTGTCAGATTGATAATTTATCGGAAATGCCGTTTCAATTGAAATTGTATTGTTGTTTTTTATTTCTGTTCTAATCATTGTTTCTGTTTGATGGATGGATCCATCTTGCTGTATAACAACAACTGTCTTTTTAAACGAGATCGTATTTTCTTCTTCAATATTTTCTGTAAGGAAGTTGTCTTCAGACAATAATTCGTATGTAGTGTCATTTAGAAATTTACCCCTGGCTTCATAATAATATCCACCATCGCAGCAGGAACATGCAGCTGTAAATGAACTTGTTTTTTTCCCGTCTTTAGTGTAAATAATATATTCAATGATTGTACAATAAGTGCTTTCTGATTGAGATAGTATCGTGATTTCCAACAGGTCTCTTTTACTGGTTTGAATCGAATGATAAAAATCCGCATCTTCACTAAGCTTACCAGCACTGTGATACGTTAATGCAGTATCCTGAAATATTGATTTAAATATTGTGCTGTCCACAATGTTATAATGAGAAAACCTTTCAGACCATGTTAATGAATCTATTTTAAATTCAATCAGATCGTGATATTTGAATAAATCACGTAAAGGATTGAAATCAAGAATTGCGTCCTGATTTCCCTGGGCACTGGCTGCATTACAAAACATCAATACTCTAAAAACCAGCACGAAAAAAAGCACAAAAATTTGTATTTTTTTCATATATGGGGACATCTAAAACTTGATTATTTTTTAGAGATACAATGCAAATATATTCGAATTATTTCACAAAAAAAATTGTATGCGTTTTAAACCAGTAGAATACAAGTATTCCGCAGAAAGTACTTAATTAAAGTGTCGGCGTTAAAATTATACTTCAAACTTTATTTCATCCTTCGATGTTCCTTGTTCAGTGTTCGCTGTTCTCGCTATTCAGCCTTCAGCTTATAATTCCGCAGAAACTCAACGCTTTTGTGCATGAGAGCACTCATGTATTCATCCTGCTGAATGAACGGAATTTCTTTGCGGTATTCAGACACAATTTTTTCAAGATAGGTTGAAGAAGTATCCGGTCGGCGGAATTCAAGCGCCTGAGCGGCCGTCATGAGCTCGATGGCCAACACTTTTTCCACATTCTCAAGTATGCGAATGGTCTTTGTGGCTGCATTGGCGCCCATACTCACGTGATCTTCCTGTCCCTGACTTGATTCAATAGAGTCAACACTGGCAGGCGTTGCAAGCTGTTTATTCTGACTTACAATTGAAGCAGCCGAGTATTGCGGAATCATGAATCCGCTGTTCAGACCCGGGTTTGCGACCAGATAATTTGGCAGGCCATGTTTTCCGTTGATGAGCTGATAAATCCGACGTTCGCTGATATTCGCCAGTTCCGACATGGCTATGCCGAGAAAGTCGAAAGCCAGCGCGAGCGGCTGTCCGTGAAAGTTTCCGGCTGAAATAATCAAATCAGTCTCAGGGAACACCGTTGGATTATCGGTCACACTGTTGACTTCGCGTTTGAAAATCTCATTCACATACTGAATGGTGTCCCATGTGGCGCCATGCACCTGCGGTACGCATCGGAACGAATACGGATCCTGCACCTGTTGTTTTTTGCGGGCAGCAATTTTACTTCCTTTCAGAATTTTATTGATGGCGTTGGCCACGTGCATTTGTCCCGGGTGTGGGCGGACAGCCTGTATCATCGGATGGAAAGGATCGGTGCGGCCATCAAAAGCTTCGAGCGAAAGAGCGGCCGTGTGATTGGCCCATTGCATCAGATTTTTGCTCATCACAAGTGCATATGCTCCATGCGCCGACATAAACTGTGTTCCGTTAAGCAGCGCCAGACCTTCTTTTGACTGTAGCTGAACAGTTTTTAACCCGGCGTTTTTGAATGCTTGTTTTGCCGTCATGCGTTTTCCCTGAAAATCCACATCGCCTGTGCCAATCAGCGGCAGACACATATGAGCCAGCGGTGCGAGATCGCCGGATGCGCCCAGTGAGCCCTGTTCGTACACAATCGGAAGAATGTCGTTGTTGTACATATCAGCTAACAATTGCACTGTGTCGGTTTGTACACCTGAATGTCCGAGTGACAGAGCCTGAATTTTCAGCACCATCATAAGCCGTACTATTTCGGGGCGCACTTCATTTCCCATTCCACAGGCATGAGACAGAACCAGGTTTTCCTGTAGTTTTGAAAGATCTTTTTTGCTGATGCTGGTATTGCAGAGCGATCCAAAGCCAGTATTGATGCCGTAAATGGGAGCATCAGATTTTTCGACTTTTTGATTCAGATATTGACGGCAGATATTGATTTTTTTCAAGGCTGCAGGCGAAAGTTCAACACTAACATGCCCCAGCATGATGGGTTCGATATCGGCAAAACGGATTTCGGATTTTATGGTCAGGTTTTGTTTTTTCATTTTTTTTGTTTGAGGTGCAAATGATAACAACATCGGACAAGCCGGTGCTGCTTTTTTATTAAGAAGTAAAACGGATTCAGAAGGCCTCAGGCAAAAAGGCCGGTGCGGTTGAGTTGCACAATAAAAATCAATATCCAGTTGGACATGCCTGAAAGTTTGATGCAAATATAAGAAGAATAATGAACACTGAACAAGGAAGTTCGAAGTGAACGCCGAACACTTAACACTGAACAAGGAAGTGGGACGTGTTGAAATATATACGAAATAGGAGAGATTTTTGATTTTTGAAGTAAAGTTTACGGAAAATACAGACTTCCCGACCGGCCATTGAGCTGCGCCGCCCTGAGCCTGCCGAAGGATCGAAATGCGGTCGGGACTTGCAGAGAAATTGAGAAGGATGAAGATTTGATTTTTAAAATCACACCTTTCTAACTCGAAAATAATTTATACCTTTGTGTATTATACCAATCAGTATAATACTGTTTAGTAAAAAAAAGATAATTATGAAAAACACTCCGTTTATTTATGGCACCACAGTCAGTTTAAAGTCATTTACTGACCGGGAAAAAGATGCAGAAAAGCTGTACAATAATTTGACGGAAGGGATTAATACAACCATTATTTCTCCGCGGCGTTGGGGCAAATCGAGTTTGGTTGAGAAGGTTATGCATGATATTAAAACAAAAAACAAAAATATCATTGCTGTTCAGATTGATCTGTTTTCTGCATCATCGGGCGAAGAATTTCTCGAATTGTTTGCGAGGGAGGTCATTATGGCCTCTTCAACAAAATGGCAGGATTGGGTGAAAGCTGCAAAAGAATTTTTCTCCCGGTTAATTCCTCAGATAACAATTGGAGTCGATCCTCAGACTGACTTTAGGATTGGTTTTAATTGGGCCGAGCTGAACAAATATCCCGACGAGATTTTGAATTTGCCTGAGAGAATGGCCGTCAAGCTGGGGAAACCCTGCATCATTTGTCTTGATGAATTTCAGAATCTGGCTTCTTTTGCGGGTTTTGCGGGCTTTGAAAAAAAGATGAGATCGGTATGGCAGCGTCAAAAAAACGCGACCTATTGTTTGTTTGGAAGCAAACGCCACATGATGACTGACATTTTCAATAATTCGTCAAAGCCTTTCTATCGCTTTGGAGACATCATGTTATTGAATAAAATTCCTACTGAAAAATGGGTTACTTTTATTGTGGATGGATTTAAGAAATCAGGTAAAACCATTCATCCTGAGATGGCCCGGAAAATTCCAGCATTAATGAAAGATCATTCCTGGTATGTGCAGCAACTGGCGCATTATACCTGGCAAAAAACGGAGAAAGCAGCTGGACTGGAAGAACTTTCAGCAGCATTGGTTGAGCTCCTTAATGCAAACTCGCCGCTATATCAGAAAGATGCCGAATCCATCAGTGTTACGCAGTTGAATTTTCTCAAAGCTGTTGCCTGCAACGAAACGCGTCTTACCAGTGCTGCGGTGATGCAGAAATACCGGCTCGGTACTCCACGGAATGTTCAGAAAAACAGAATTGTTCTCATGGAAAATGATATTATTGATCTGGAAAACGGCAAGCATGTTTTTCTGGATCCCGCATTTGAACTGTGGTTCCGGATGCAGTATTTTGGAGAAAAGTATCTGAATAATCCTGCTATAGCAAAACACAGTTCGAAACGATGAAGAAAAAAATCAGAAATATAGCCATCCTTGCGCATGCCGACGCCGGTAAAACCAGCATAACGGAGCTGATGCTTTTTCACAGCGGAATGATAAAACAACCTGGTAGCGTAGATGAAGGAACAACGCATACTGATTTTCTTGCGGTGGAACGGGAGAGAGGCATATCGGTCCGATCGGCCCATACTTCTTTTTCATGGAAAGATGTTCGTATTAATCTGGTAGATACGCCCGGCCACGTTGATTTTTCGTCCGATGTGGAGCGTGTGCTGAGTGCTGTGGATGGAGCTGTTTTGGTAATTTCTGCGGCCGAAGGTATTCAGGCCCACACCGGTACATTGTGGAACGCATTGAAAGAACGCAGAATTCCAACGATTCTATTTGTCAACAAAATTGACAGGATTGGAGCCGACATTGAAGCGATATTTCTGGAAATGAAAAAGGAATGGCATATCGACCCGCTTTGCCTTCAATCAGTATATAATATCGGTTCAAATGATGCGAATATTTCGGAGATCTGGGGTCCAGAAAATATGCCTGAAACCATCATTGATACAATTGTTTCAGGTGAAGCTGCATTATTGGAATCTTATCTGGAGGGAATAACCATTCCTTTTGAAACACTTGATCAGCAGCTGGCTTCGATGGTAATTCACCGAAATATTTTTCCGGTATTATTTGGTTCTGCAAGTTTTAATATTGGGATCACTCAGCTTCTTGATGCTGCAGTAACATATCTGCCTGCGCCTTCAGGAGATGTTTCTGCGAATTTGAAAGCACTGGTGTTTGGAATCAGTCATGACAAAACGATGGGGAAAGTGGCGCATGCGCGCTTGTTTAGTGGATGCATCAGCAACCGCGAAGTTATTCGTAATGCCAGCAACGGGCAGGATGAGAAAGTTGTTCAGATAAGACGCATTGCCGGAAACCGGCATGAAGAAATCCAATTGGTCGAAGCAGGTGACCTTGCCGGAATCTGTGGATTGGATGGTGCTAATATCGGAGATTGGCTTGGAGAGCGCGTTACAGCAAATATAGTTTTTCAGAAATTGCAGATGCCTCTGCTGACTGTTCAGGTAAAAGCAGTTAATCAAA
Organism: Bacteroidetes bacterium GWF2_43_63; assembly: GCA_001769275.1. Taxonomy (NCBI): domain Bacteria; kingdom Pseudomonadati; phylum Bacteroidota; species Bacteroidetes bacterium GWF2_43_63. The sequence continues at coordinate 46,552 of MEOQ01000040.1, forward strand.
AGGATTATAGTGCATTGGCCGTGGCATTGCAACAATTGTATATCGAAGACCCATCGCTGAATTTCGAGTGGTTGCGCGAGGAAAACGAAATGAACATCAGCATCATGGGCTGGATTCAGATGGAAGTGCTGGAGCGCATTCTTTTGGATCGATTTGGTCTTGAGGCAAAATTTGAAAATCCAACCGTCATTTATAAAGAGACGCCCACTTCAGTGTCTGAAGGGTTTGTTCGCTACTGGATGCCTAAACCTTGCTGGGCTATTTTGAAATTTCGCATTGAGCCAGGCGAGCCGGGTAGCGGTGTTGTTTATGAAAGCCAGATTGGGGTTGATGATGTAGCGCAGAAATATCAGAACGAGGTAGAGCGCACCATTGCTGCCTCCCTGAAGCAGGGGATAAAAGGATGGGAAGTGACCGATATCCGCATAACGTTGATTGAAGGGGAAGATCACGAAGTACATTCGCGACCCGGCGACTTTGTGATAGCAACTCCAATGGGTATAATGAATGGACTTGTCAATTCAGGAACTACGCTACTGGAGCCGTTCGTGTCATTTCGCATCAAGGCATCCGAAGAGTTGCTTGGATTGATTACTTCTGATATTACAAAGATGCGCGGCACATTTGAAAGTCCGGAAATGGACAACGGAAAATTCATTCTAACCGGTTTTCTACCAGTAGCTACTTCGCCGGATTATTCAGTAAAACTCAGTTCTCGTAGCGGCGGAAAAGCTGTTATCACAACCCGATTTTCAGGTTATCGCCCTTGTGCCGATGAGCTTGGATTGATCAGACCATACAAAGGAATCAGTCCGCTCGACGAAGCAAAATGGATTCTGAAAGCGCGCGGTGCGATGCAGTAAAAGACAAATTATGCATTTTTGCAAATGGTAATCGTTTCAACTTTCATAACTTTGCTTCATGATTCTCCCCTGGTCCGAAATAAAGAATTATCTGTTCCGGGCAACGTTCACTTTTCGTGCGCTGCGATCACGCAATTATGCGATTTATCTTTTTGGAATGCTGTTTTCGGTAATGGGCACCTGGATTCAGATTGTCGCTACCGGCTGGCTGGTTTACCGCCTTACTGGCAGTGCCTATATGCTTGGGATTGTCACTTTTGCAGGACAAATTCCATCCTTATTCATCACACCCTTTGCGGGCGTTTTTGCCGATCGAATGAATCGCAAAAATGTAATCACCGGAACTCAGATTGCCTCCATGATTTTATCGCTGGCGTTGGCGCTGCTGGTGCTTTCTGATGTGGTTGAAATTTGGCAGATAATTATTTTAGCCGTGCTTTCAGGGGTTGTTAATTCCATCGATACGCCCTTTCGACATGCCTTTATCAGGGACATTGTTGATGATTCTTCGCAAATGTCGAACGCCATTGCATTAAATTCAATGTTGTTCAATACAGCGCGCTTTATTGGACCTGTGATTGGCGGTATTTTAATTGTGATGATTGGCGAAGGATGGTGCTTTATGATTAATGCAATAAGCTTTATCGGGGTTATTGCATCATTGTTTTTTATACACACGGCTTTTATTACAAAAGCACAAAATCAGACATCTGTTTTTGAAGATTTATCGGAAGGAATTAAATACTCATTTGGGTTTAAGCCAATAAAATACATGCTTATTCTTATTATTTCTACCGGGTTTTTTGTTTTACCGTTTCAAAGTTTTTTACCGGTCTTTGCCAAAGACATTCTTAATGGAGACAGTAGCTTATATGGGATATTAACCGGCTGTTACGGGGCTGGAGCTTTAATTGGAGCTGTGTTTCTTGCTTCGCGGCGATCTTTGAAATCTTTCCCCGGTTATATTCTTATTGCTGCATTTTTGTTTTCAGGTGGGCTGGCCTTATTTTCATATTCAAGTATTGTTGGTTTAAGTATGGCGCTTTTGATTATTTGTGGCTGGGCAATGATTGCGCAATATGTTTCAGTAAACACTCTTTTGCAAACCATGGCAAAACCTGAAATGGTTGGGCGGGTTATTTCTTTTTACGGAATGTCTTTTATGACGGTAACGCCTTTGGGGGCACTTCTGATTGGCTATCTGGCTGAATTTTATAGCATACAAGCTATATTTTTGGTGTTCGCAACAAGCTCTATGGTGGCTGCAGTTATTTATGCTACCCGGAAGTCTGTTGTTCAAAAAGCATTAATCAGGCAAATGAATGAATCAAATGAGCCAGAAATTCGTGCAAATTAAAAAAAATGCCCATCCAAATGGAAAGGCATTCAACTGTAGCTTTTATTAAACCTTAGTTTTCTTCTTTCTTAATTTTGTGTTTGAAGCATTCGATTTTACTTTTTTTGTCTCGCTGTCAATCCTTCGCTGCACCTTTTTAATGTCTTCGCCGGCAGGCAGATCTTCAGGCTTAACGCCGCGTTTCAGCAGGATTTTTCTGACAGATGTGTTGTTGATGATGTGTTCTTCAGTAATATCGCCACACTCTTCCAGGTCTTTTTCTACAACGTTGTGACTGGTGAGTTCTGTTGCAAAATCTTTTGCTTTGATCAGCAAGGTAGGTAGAAAGTCTGCCATTGGCCTGGAATCAGGCACAAGAAGCTTCTTTTTCATCTCAAGAGTAGCCTTTCCACCAAACAGTGCTTTGTCGCCCTGAGAACGGATATGAGCAAACCCTTTTTCATCTATTCCTTTACTGAAAAGAATTTCGGAAAGTTTCTTTTCCGACTTGGTCAATTTTGCTCTTGCATTAACCCTGGCTACATCTAATAATCGTTGTTCAACCAATTCCTGCTTTCTTGTTTGAACAGCGAAATAGGTTTGTGCGAATGCTATTTCGGGTTTATTGGGATCACCATTCTGCGCCACAACATAGCATGCATAGCGGGTTAGCGCAATATCTGAAAGCTCTCTTACGCTACCAGAGCCAATTACGACCATTTTCCTGACGTCAGGAAAATGGTCTAGCGCTCTCTCACCAACGTTTTCCAGAGATTGCTTAGATTTGTCAATTGTCTTTTGAAAGTTTTCCCATTTAGTATATCCGAGTATTTCCATGAGCTCTCTGGCGCTCCAGCACTCAATATCCTGATATACATAACAGGCATTTTCAAATTTATTAAAGAGTTCCGTGATTTCTTCTTTTTTCATAAAACAGTTTTTTTAAGATAGCCTATGGTTTAAAAAAGCGCCGCTCCCCTTCAGGAAACGGCGCTTAGACCCAATTAAAGAAAGCAATTATGCCGGAATGGCAAATAGTTCTGTTGCTACTGTTTCAAACATATTACGCTTGTTGCCGTCTTTGTCTTCCCAGGTGCGGTAGTTCAGATAACCTTTGATTTTCACTTTATTGCCCCTACGCAACCATGTGAGCGCTTCTTCAGCGGTGTTGTTCCAAACTACAACCGGAAACCAGTTCGTGATTTTCTGTCCTTCCCCTTCTCCGTCGGTGCGGAGGGTGCGATGTGTGGCAAGTTTAAACCTGATTTTCTTTTTCCCGCTTGCAAAATCCTGCACTTCAGGATCGAATCCTACGTAGCCACATAGTTCAACTACATTCATTTCGCGCTGAGCAGCAGTAGATGTTTCTTTTTCATTTTCCTGTACGAGGTCGATGTTTTCGAGTTCTTCGTTCATTTCAATCACTTTTGTTTCATTGTTCTTTTTCATACGTGTTAGTTTTAGTTGTTTAAAAAGTTTTTTTAGTTAGCCGGATTGATTGACTTCCGACGGTGCAAAGTAACGGTGACCTTTTCGGCCGAGTCGGTTAATAAGTACTTACTTTCGACTATAAATGTTTGTAATCGTTTATTGTCGGATATGCGACTGTAAATCAGTATAATAAAAAAGCACGCTCAATGGCGTGCTTTTCGAAAAAAGTGATATTAATTTGATTGAATTTACTTTTTAATGTATTGCTGGGCAAATTCTACGCCTGCATTAAAGGCACTAATATTTGTTGCAACAACTTCTTCGCCTTTACGGCCAAATAAGTTTCTAATAGCATTTTCAAAGTAATTTCTTTCTATCCCGAGAAATGCAAAAGCTGCCCCTAGCACCACCATGTTGGCTGATTTTGGAGCATTCAGTTTCGTAGCAATTTCGTCTGCGTCGATCAGAATGTGATTATTAATTTTCTTAATCTCCGAATATATTTTTTCAAGCTCCGGATAATTTCCAATATTGACAAACGATTTTGAATTTGTAATCAACCATCCGTCTTTGTGAAGATAGGGCAGATAACGAAGTGACTCCATTGGTTCTACCGACAAAATCATGTCGGCCTGACCCATTGGTATCAGATCAGAATGAACCACATCTTCCGATATGCGCAGGTGGCTCTGGACGTCACCACCACGCTGGCTCATACCGTGTACTTCAGCTTGCTTGAGATACCAGCCTTTATCAACTGCAGCGAGCCCGATGGTGGCAGCAATGGAAAGAATTCCCTGTCCGCCGACGCCTGATAATATGATGTCTTTTTTCATGTTCCTTTTTTAATTAGTTTGCTTTATTCTTGAATTTCTCACGCATTCTGCGGTTAAGTGTCTGGATGCATTCGCGGGTAGGAATAATCACAGAAACGCCGTTGTATGCAAGTTCCTCTTTGAAAATCTGCGTGTTTTCCTCGTGATTTTTCTTCAACGGTTTCAGAATGCGAATATGTTCGGGTTCCACTCCAAGCCCAGTCACAATATCCTTCACTCTTCCAAATGCAGCAGAATCCTGACCTCCGGTCATACCAGTCGTTGAGTTATCAAGTAAAACAACGGTGATGGGTGATTTGGCAATAACAGCATCAAGCAAACCTGTCATTCCGCTGTGACAGAATGTCGAATCGCCAATAACGGCAACAGCGGGAACAAGACCTGCATCAGCAGCGCCTTTGGCCATGGTGATTGAGGCACCCATGTCTACACAGCTATTGATGGCTTCAAATGGGGGCAGAGCACCCAGCGTATAGCAACCGATATCGCTGAAAACACGACCCTTTGAATAATCGCGCAAAGCCTCATTCATGGCATTGTAGCTATCGATATGCGGGCAGCCAGTACACATGGAGGGTGGACGGCCGACAATAAGTTCAGGAGATGGAAGTCCGTGAGTATCGGCCATTCCAAAGGCTCGGGCAATGATGTTCGGATTGAGTTCTCCGGTCCGGGGAATGCGTTCGTCAAAACGTCCGGAGACATTAATACCACGGTGTAAAAGGCCGGCAATAAGTTCTTCGATCATCGGGTATCCATCTTCCAGAATCATAATACGTTCAGTATTGTCGGCCAGATTTTCGACGAGGTTCACAGGCAGTGGATACTGACCAATCTTCAACACCGGAAACGGACATCCCTGAGGAAAGTTTTCCATCAGGTAATTATATGCGATACCGCATGCGATCACGCCCATCGATTTATCGGGGCCGTCAATCAACTGATTGAATCCCGAAGTAGCACTTTCATTACGAAACCCGGATTGGTTTGCCAGCAGCATGCTGTAGCGCTTGCGGGCAATGGCGGGCAGCAATACAAATTGACGAAGATCTGAGGGAAGTGACAGCTCGTTTTGCTTGCGGCTTTCAATCCGGGCAACACCGGAACGACTGTGAGCCAGACGTGTTGTGATGCGCATCAGAACCGGAACTTTGAACTTTTCGCTGAGTTCGAAACCATAATGAACCATGTCATATGCTTCCTGCTGGTTTGAGGGCTCAAGAATGGGGACATTGGCAAATTTTCCGTAGACGCGGCTATCCTGCTCGTTTTGTGATGAATGCATGGAAGGGTCGTCAGCCGACACAACGATCATTCCTCCGTTTACACCGGTAATAGCTGAGTTCATAAAAGGGTCAGCTGCTACATTGAGCCCGACATGTTTCATACATACCATGGTCCGTTTACCGGCATATGACATTCCGAGAGCTGCTTCCATGGCGGTCTTTTCGTTAGCACCCCAAGACGCCAGAATTCCTTTCTGCTTTGCTTCTTTACTCGCGCGAACGTATTCTGTGATTTCAGTGGAGGGAGTCCCTGGATAGGCATAAATGCCCGAAATGCCAGAATCGATGGCTCCCGTCGCAATGGCTTCATCGCCTAATAACAATTGTTTTTGCATATTTTGCTTTTCTTTTTATTCTGCAACGAAAATAATTAATTTTTTTCTTTTGGAGACATAAAACAAATTTGAATTATTTTTACATCATGAATTACTTGTTTCATTTGGTTTTAAGTGGTGAAAATCCTGATATTATTATCGGGAATTACATTGCTGATCATATCAGAGGGACAAAAATCGTAAATGAACTACCCAATCCTGTGTTGAAAGGCGTGTTGATGCACAGAGCCATTGATGCCTACAGCGATATGCATCCTGCTGTGCGACACAGTGTGGCTTTGCTTAAACCCTCTCATGCGAAGTATGCACCAGTGGCTGTCGATATTTTGTACGATCATTTTCTGATCAAAAACTGGATTCAGTTTGTGAAGGTTCCTTTGGTCAAGAAAATCAATTCATTTTATGCCTTGCTGGACGAACGAATGGACACATTGCCCCCAAAAAGCCAGAAAGTTTCCAGAAAACTCATGCAGGATAACTGGTTTGGGATGTATGAATCATTTGATGGTTTGAATGATATTTTCATCGGCGTTAACAAAAGAACGCATTTTGAAAATGCACTTCCCGATACAGTTGAATATCTCGTAAAGTATTACAATGAACTCGACAACGATTTTAATGTTTTTGCCCGGGATATATTCGCGTTTGTATCTTTGCACACCAGGTACCGTTTGTAATCAATTCTATCTATGAAAAATATTTTCCTCATTCTGTCTGTTTTTCTGTTTTTTATTGTTTCATGTGGTAACAAACCAGACGAGGCAAAAGTGAATTCCATGCTGGATTCTTTGAAAGAAATTCCGGCAACAGCCCCCTCGGATTCAGATCAGTTTGGCTATAAAACCGGCGTAATTGTTTACACTTCTTCAACAATGGGCATTAACCAGGAAATTACGATGTGGTTTGATGATTTCGGGCGTGTTACACTGAGCGAAATAAAGTCATCCATGCTTGGGCAGCAGATACATCAGTTGAATATTGTAAAGGATTCAATGGTTTATAATATCGATATGATTTCGAAATCAGGCACATGGATGGCTTTGTCCGATGATTCCGCGTCGGCCAGTTACAATTACCGAACATTGACCAATGACGATTTGAAAATGTATAATATTGTATTCGAAGGCAACGAAGATTTCCTTGGTAAAGAATGCAAAATATATAGCCAGAAAGAGATGGTCAATGATCAGGAAATCGACATGAAAGTCTGGATTTGGGAAGGTCTGCCATTGAAGTCAATCTCAACGGTATCCGGAATTAAAGTCTCTATGGAGGCATTAAACTTAAAAGTGAACATTGACATTCCTGCCGGTAAATTTGATGTTCCGGCAGGTGTTACAATAAAAGAAGTGAGCGAATCTGAAAAATATCCTTCCTAATCAGCAATTTTAATGGAAAATCTCATATTCACGCTGATTATCGCTTTTCTTCTTTTTGACAGCATCTTCGACACTTGGCTGTCGGTGCTCAATTCAAGAAACTGGCCTCAAACCGTTCCGGAAAGAATTGCGTCTGTTTTTACACAGGAAAAATTTCTGAAAGCACGTGACTATTCATTTGACCGAAGCCGGCTTTCTCACATTGTTTCATTTTTTCAGCTGGCTTTAATACTTGTAATGCTTTTTTCCGGCGGATTTGCATTGGTTGATAAACTGGCTGCAGATATATGGACTCATCCGATCGGGCAATCCCTCGTGTTTTTTGGCATTCTGCTTTTTGGAGCAGATGTTCTGTCATTGCCTTTTCAATATTATTCCGTTTTCACTATTGAGCAGAAATACGGGTTTAATAAATCGACTCCGGCTATTTTTATTGGAGATAAAGTCAAATCCTGGATCATGTCGGTCATTTTGGGTGGTGGAATTTTCTGGCTGCTGGCTGAAATTTATTACTCAATACCTGATTATTTCTGGCTGCTGGCCTGGGGTGTGCTTACCTTGTTTTCGCTGCTGATGACCATGTTCTACAGCAATATTATTGTGCCGCTATTCAACAAACAAACTCCACTTGAGGCAGGTGAACTCAGAGACGCGATTGAAAATTTTGCGCAGACAAATGGTTTTAACCTTAAAAATATTTACGTCATCAATGGCAGCAAGCGCTCAACAAAATCGAATGCCTATTTCACCGGCATTGGACCGAAGAAACGCATTGTACTTTATGACACCCTCATCGAGAAGCATACGTCAGAAGAGATTGTTGCTGTGCTCGCGCATGAAATTGGTCATTACAAAATGAAACATGTGACAGTCGGTTTCCTGATGAGTGCGGCTCTCAATCTGGGTATGCTCTATCTGCTGAATATTCTGCTCACCCGAACTGAATTTACAGCTGCACTCGACATGGAGCCATCGCTGCACGGATCGTTGCTGGTTTTTGCTTTATTATTCAGTCCGGTTTCGACAATCATTGGTATTGTTTCCAACATCATTTCGCGCCGCCATGAGTTTGCGGCAGATAGCTTTGCATGGGAACACACTCACACAACAGCTTTGGCGGATGCATTAATCAAACTGTCTGTCGATAATCTTAGTAATCCGACGCCGCATCCGTACTATGTTTTCGTGAATTACAGCCATCCGCCTGTGCTGGAACGGTTGAAGGCATTGGATAACTTCTCTGTCACGGATTGCAAATCCGCGCCAGAGTGATGCCGGGGCCGCGCCAAAGTAAGGGACCTTCAATTGTGAATAAAAAAACACATTTGTTGTAATCCGAAAAACGATTTTTACTATTTTTGTTCAAAAGAAATTATAATGGAATTATCAGGAAAAATCATTCAGGTGCTCGAGGTTGCGAGCGGGCAGGGACAGAATGGCACATGGAAGCGCCAGGATTTCATTCTGGAAGTACCGGGACAATACCCGAAAAAAATATGTATCACCATTTTCGGTGACAAAGTGGAGCAGTTCAATGTGAAACAGGGTGAGGAAGTACGGGTTGAAGCAGACATCGAAAGCCGCGAATTCAACGGCCGCTGGTACACCAGTGTTAAGGCCTGGAAAGTTGAAAAAGCTGGTGGCGATATGCAGGACCGCATGCCCGATTATGACGTGGCACAGAACACACCAACTTCAGGTGGAATCGACCTTTCAATCAGCGAAGGCGACGATTTACCTTTCTGAGTTTTCAGTGAATAATGCTTGATTTAATTTATTCTTTATCAAGATCAACTTTTGTGCTGATATCCGTTTGATTTCAGCTTAAATAACTATTTTTGTCCTTAATGAAGCTATCGATCGTCATAGTCAACTACAATGTTGAGCATTTTCTCGAGCAGTGTCTTGCTTCGGTGAGGCAGGCTCTGACTGGAATTGAAAGCGAAGTGTTTGTGGTAGACAATAACAGCGTGGATGGATCGGTGCCAATGGTGAATCGAAAATTTCCCGAGGTTATTTTAATTGACAACAAGGAAAATCTGGGCTTCGCAAAAGCCAATAATCAGGCTATTTGGCAGAGCAGGGGAGAATATGTACTGCTGTTGAATCCTGATACGGTTGTGGAGGAAACGACTTTCACCAAAGTGATTGATTTTATGGATCGCACACCAGATGCGGGCGGGCTGGGTGTGATGATGGTGGATGGCAAAGGACATTTTTTGCCGGAATCGAAGCGTGGATTGCCGACACCGGAAGTTTCATTTTATAAAATTTTCGGTCTGTCAAAACTTTTCCCGCGCTCAAAGCGGTTTGGCAAATACCATCTTTCGTATCTCGATAAACAGAAAATTCACGAAGTTGATGTGCTGAGTGGCGCATTCATGCTGTTGCGTCGCGAAACGCTTGATAAAACCGGCTTGCTCGATGAAACTTTTTTTATGTATGGCGAAGACATCGATCTTTCCTATCGCATTCTGAAAGCCGGTTATAAGAACTACTATTATCCTGAAACCCGGATTATTCACTATAAAGGCGAATCGACCAAAAAGAGCTCGGCCAATTATGTTTTCGTATTTTACAATGCGATGATCATATTCGCGCGCAAACATTATGCGCAGGAAAAGCTACGGATGTTCATTGCTTTAATAAACCTGGCTATTTGGTTCAGAGCCGGATTGGCGCTTATTTCGAGGTTTTTGAAAAAAGTATTTCTACCGTTGATTGATCTCTCTTTTGTAGGTGCAGGCATATTTGTTATCAGCGAACTGTGGCAGCGCAATGTGATTTTCCCAAACGGGGGGCAGTTCCCAGTGAGTTTACTTATTTCCGGAGTAGCAACCTATACGTTCCTTTGGATGCTTTCAGTGTTTTTGAATGGTGGCTATGACAGACCGATACGGCTGGGAAAGATTGCTCAGGGTGTTGTTGTTGGTAGTGGAATTATTCTGATCGGATATTCATTGCTGCCCGAAGCTTACCGGTTTTCACGCGCGATTATTCTTTTGGGTGCCGCATGGACAATGATCTATTTTATTCTGAGCCGCCTTTTCATGAATTGGCTAAAGATAGGAGATATGACCCTTTCGGGACAACAAGCCAAAAGAATTGTCATTGTGGGTGAACAGTCAGAAACAACCAGAGTGAGTTCTATTCTTGAGAAATCGGGGATTGAGATTGCTTATATTCATTATGTGTCTCCTGATGATGTTGGGGCAGGAAGTGCTGAAGGCGCCAGAATCACGCAGCTCGATGAGATTGTGCACATTTACAGAATTAATGAAATAATTTTTTGCGCAAAAAATATTTCATCACAAGACATTATCAGTCTGATGTCTGGTTTTACACAAAAAACAATTGAGTTTAAAATTGCGCCACCGGAGAGTTTATACATTATTGGCAGCAACAATATCAATCATCCGGGCGATTTTTATGTTTACAACATCAATAATATTTCTCGTCCTGAGAATCTGCGCCGGAAGCGGCTTGTGGACATCAATGTCTCGGTTGCGCTATTAATTTTCTCTCCCATTCTAATATTTGTGATTCGCTCACCATTCGGTTTTATTAAAAATCTTGTTTCAGTTCTCGCCGGAGGCCGAAGCTGGGTGGGTTATAATCTATCGATCCCCCTCAGTCACAAGTTCCCGAAAATTAAAAATGGTGTGCTGAATCCAGTTGATTTTGCACGAAAACCAATTGACAATCCGGCAACCATCGACAATCTAAACATTGTTTACGCCCGCGATTACAGGGTTTGGAACGATCTTCAGATTATTGCCCGGGGGATCCGCTTGCTTGGCCGACGGTAGGCGCATAAATAACAGATTCCCTGTTGCGATATATTTATCACTCCGTATTTCAATTGATTACGACAATCTAGACTTTAAGTGCTTAATGTTAAATAAAACATTGATAAAATACTTTTATTTTATTTATTTAACAGTCTAAATAATTGATTCCATACTTAATTCATTGTATCTTTACATTTCAAATTGAAATTAATATTCAGAAACATGAAAAAGTTAACAGGATTATTTTTATTAACCATTTTGTTATTACCTGCTTTAGAAGCACAAACAATCGATAACAAATGGTCTTTGGGACTCTACGGGGGAAAGAATGAGTATAATGGGGACCTTGGAAACGCCTTCGGGGATTTCAACAAAGCTTTTTATGGATTTGGGGCTCTGCAATTAAACCGCTATCTTAGTCCTTCTTTCGATCTCGGATTGAATGCCAGCTTTGGTGATTACGGCTATTACAATCAACCGACCGCAAATTTTCTAGGCAAGAAACTTGACCCGTCGGCATTATTTTCGTACAAATTGAACAATGATGTAATCTTCCCTTCCATGTGGAAGTTTTCTCCTTCAATAATTGCCGGGGTAGGCATTGCGTACTATTCCGGTGAAAGAATCAGCACCAGTGGCGTAGATTTCATCATTCCTCTTGGCGTGGGATTGAAGTATCAAATCAGTCCAAAATTGGCTTTTCAATACATTGGCATTTATCAGTTCACTCATAACGATGATCGTGATTTTCGCGTTGCAGTAAGAAATGATGGCTATGCTAAACATAACATAGGCCTTGTATTCAGCTTTGGTGCGCCATGTGATGGTGACAAAGATGGTGTGAAAGACAAATTTGACAAATGTCTCAATTCGCCTGCCGGCTCAGTCGTTAATACCGAGGGATGCCCTGCCGACAGCGATGGTGATGGCGTGATGGACAATGTTGATGAGTGCCCTGATGTTGCCGGACTTAGCAGTCTTGCCGGATGTCCGGACAGAGACAAAGATGGCATTGCCGATAAAAACGACAATTGTCCTGATGTTGCTGGTATTGTAAAATTTGCTGGTTGCCCGGATTCGGACAATGATGGCATTCAGGATAGCGAAGACAAATGTCCAAGCGTAGCTGGAATCGAAAAATTCCAGGGTTGCCCTGACACCGACAATGACGGCATTCAGGATAGCGAAGACCGTTGCCCGAAAGTTGCTGGTCCAGTTGAAATGAAAGGTTGTCCCGATCGCGATGGCGACAAAGTTGCCGACATTGATGACAAATGTCCGGATGTACCCGGTGTTGTTGCCAACAAAGGTTGTCCTGAAGTGAAGGCTGAAGTAATAAAAATATTTACTCAGGCCCTGACTGGTATTCAGTTTGAAACTGGCAAAGATGTTATCAGACCAACTTCTTTTATAATTTTGAATAATGTTGTGAAGATTATGCAGGAAAACCCGGAATACCTGCTCGAAATCAATGGTCACACCGATAATGTCGGTGACGACGATGCCAACCTCGATCTTTCGAATCGCAGAGCCAATGCCGTTAAGAAATATCTTTCCGACAAAGGTGTTGATGCAGCTCGCATGACAGCTCAGGGTTACGGAGAAGCAAAACCTGTTGAGGATAATGCTACAGCAGCAGGTCGCGCCAAAAACCGTCGCGTTGAATTCAAAGTAAACTTCTAATTATTAAACCATTAAAACGGCTATCTTTGAAATTCGGAGATAGCCGTTTTATTTTAAAATGCTGCTTATGAAAAATCTTTTACTTTTTTCTTTGTTGTTTCTGACCTTGTCTGTGTCAGCGCAGGTAACGGATAAAGAAACAGATTTACGCAAACTAAACAATGACTCAACCGAAGGTTGGAAAAAAGGCGGAATGTTTACCGTTGCGTTCAGTCAGGTGTCGCTCAGCAACTGGGCTGCAGGGGGTGAGAACTCATTCAGCGGAAACTCGCTGGTGAACACTTTTGCTAATTACAAAAAAGCGAAAATTTCGTGGGATAATACACTGGAACTTGGCTATGGCATAATGAAACAAGGCGATCAGGATATGCGCAAAACCGATGATAAAATCGACTTTTCATCCAAGTTTGGACGAAAGCTTACAACCAATAGTTTTGCTGCAGCCTTACTTAATTTCAAAACCCAGTTTATGCCTGGATACAATTATCCAGACGATTCCACGATTATTTCAAACTTTATGGCTCCCGGATATTTGTTGTTTGCCGCAGGATACGATTTCAAGAGAGGCGATTGGCTCAGTTTGTTTATAGCGCCTGTAACCGGCAAAATGACTATCGTTACGGACGAGCTTCTTGCAAATGCCGGTGCATTCGGGGTTGAACCAGCTGTGCTCAATCCGGTTGACAGCTCCATTGCGACACCTGGAAAGAAAATGCGTTCTGAGTTTGGTGGATATTTTAAAGGCGCATTTTCGAAGGACGTTATGAAAAATGTGAAACTGAATACCAAATTGGAATTGTTCACCAATTATCTCCATAATCCGCTGAACATTGATGTTTATTGGGAAACCAATATTGGTATGAAAGTCAATAAATTTATCACCGTAACGATTGGAACCACACTGATTTACGATGATGACATTGATATTGAGATCAGAAATGAGGCGGGTGATGTTATTGGAAAAGGCCCGCGTACTCAGTTTAAAGAAGTTTTCGGACTTGGATTTTCTTATAAATTCTAAATAAACAACCTATGAAAATGTTGAAAGAATTTCGTGATTTCATCAGCAAAGGCAATGTTCTTGACCTGGCTGTAGCAGTAATTATCGGTGCTGCTTTTGGAAAAATTGTCACATCGTTTGTCAATGACATTCTGATGCCACCGATTGGAATACTTATGGGTGGTGTCGATTTCAAAGACCTCTCCGTGGTGCTTCAGGATGCAGTCGGTGAAGTCCCCGCGGTTACTTTGAATTATGGCATGTTTATTCAAAATGTAATTGACTTTTTAATTATTGCGCTTTGTGTCTTCCTGGTTGTGAAGGTTGCCAATAACCTTTCGAAGAAAAAGGAAGAAGCTCCGGCTGCGCCACCTGCTCCAACTAAAGATCAGGAGCTGCTGAGCGAGATCAGAGATTTGCTGAAAGAAAGAAAATAAACCAGATTGAAACCGGATGAAGTCCGGTTTTTTTGTGGAAATGAGCAAAACCCACCCTGTGCTAACCATTTGATAACTGTAGGAAACAGCGCTGTATCGGGCTGATTGTTACTTTTGCGCAAATGTATATTGCATGCAAAAGTTTCTTGCCTTTCTGTTGTTTTTCTCAGCTACTCAAATTGTGTTCGCCAATAATGTTCAGCTTGGCACGCCGGTACTCAATGCTTCCAATGAATTGGTTTTCACCATAAGTTGGGATAATTCGTGGCATACGGCATCAGCTCCGCATAACTGGGATGGCGTTTATTTGTTTGTAAAGTACCGTAATTGTGCTTCGACCAATGCATGGAGTCATGCACAACTGAGCATGTCGGCTTCAGCACATTCCGTTCAGGCTCCGCTGATGATAGACCCATACAAGCTGAGCGATGGGAAAGGTCTCATCGTTCGCCGCTCATCTTCCGGCAGTGGCTCAATCAGCAACGATACGGTAAAACTTAAACTTGTTTCACCAGGGCTTGGCTCAAGCTACGATTTTCAGGTATTTGCTATTGAAATGGTGATGGTTCCGCGTGGCGCATTTTATGTTGGAGATGGGTTGTCATCGTATACTATTACGGATGGGGCAAGCAGCAACCCGTTTTATATTTCCTCTGATGGCGCTATAACCCGCAGTACAACGGCCGGCTGCATATACTGCAATAGCGCTTCAACGACACTTCCAGGAAGCATCGGAGCAACTTTTCCGGTAGGCTATGACAGTATGTATGTTATGAAATATGAATTATCGCAATCACAATATGTATCGTTTTTAAACACGCTTTCGTCCGATCAGGCAACAAACAGAACGCTTCTTGTGAACGCCAGCAGAGTGAATGTTTCGGGAACATGGCCCAAT
Source organism: Bacteroidetes bacterium GWF2_43_63 (assembly GCA_001769275.1). Taxonomy (NCBI): domain Bacteria; kingdom Pseudomonadati; phylum Bacteroidota; species Bacteroidetes bacterium GWF2_43_63. The sequence continues at coordinate 61,827 of MEOQ01000040.1, forward strand.
TATACCACTACCTTTCCCCACCGGGCAATGGCCTACCTGAGCTGGCAGGATTTGAGCGCTTATCTTGATTGGGCTGCATTGAGACCAATGACAGAACTTGAGTTTGAAAAAATATGCCGCGGACCGAATTATCCGGTTACGGGTGAATATGCCTGGGGAACCAATACAATCAATGATTGCAATACCGTTAGCAATGACGGAATGGCTACCGAGAAGAACACCTCGTTACCGGCTGCAGGTACCGGAATTGCCAACTTCAACAGCGATTATATTGTTGGACCCATGCGCAGTGGTTTTGCTGCAGGGCCTGCAACAGACAGGTTGCAGTCGGGGGCTTCTTACTACGGAGTCATGGAAATGTCGGGGAATGTTGCTGAGCTGTGCATTAATATTTATGATGCTTCTGGAAGGTCTTTTACCCCAACGAATGGTGACGGCTATCTGACCGGTTCACCCACCCCCGGATATGCTGATGCATCAACGTGGCCGAGTACTGTTACCGGAACTGCTGGAACAACTTTCAGGGGAGGTGGCTCCACCGAAACATATGGCTATTTGCGCGTGTCGGACAGAACTGTTTACATTGATGGTTCTTCGAACGGCAGATTCAATAACAGAGGAGGAAGAGGCATTCGCTGATGCGTTTTTTCAACTTCATATTGCTCTTTGCAATTCCGTTGCTTCAGGCTGTTGCTCAGGACTGTTATTTCGGTGGATCCGGAAGCGGTTGTGGATTGTCATCAGTTGAGTATTGCTCGATAAACACTCCATATACTTCATCAATGACGGGTGATGGGTTTGATGCCAGCAGCATGTATTATTGTGCTGACGGCGCACGATACACATCGAGTGGTACCGGATCCGGTCTGAGTAGTAGCGAAGTATGGTATTGCGATACATTAGGACAATTGATTGTTTTTCATTCGTCGGCCGATTACAGTAGCGGTTTTAGCATGTCTATGGTGGGTTATTGTCAGCCTTTTGGTTTTATTGGTGGATCGTCAGGGCAGGGCATGTCGTCAGTGGATTATTGTACAAACATCACCTTTTTGGGTTCGGATGCCAGCGGGTGGGGTAGTGTCATGGCTGTTTGTCAGGATCCATTGCCAGTTGAACTTCTTTCATTCACTGCGGTGAAATTGGGTGGTTCGGCTTTGTTGCTCTGGCAGACAGCATCTGAAATAAACAATAATTATTTTCGTGTCGAAAAATCAGTAAACGGATTTGATTTCAGTAGTATAGGGATCGTTTTTGGAGCTGGCAATAGCAATCAACTGCGGGAATATTCTTTTGTTGATGGAGCACCCGTTTTCGGATTAAATTATTACAGACTATCGCAAATTGATTTTGATGGTTCTGAAAATCAGAGTTCAGTAGTTGCTCTCGACTTTTTATTGGAAAATGAGTCGGAGGGAATTTCGATATATCCAAATCCTATAAGTTCTGAAAGTGTGATGAATATTGTCTTGCCATTCGATTTTGATGCACTTTTGAATATTTATGACATTAATGGCAGACTGGTTTATTCAGAAAAGGTTTCAGAAGATGATCAGTGTTTCAGGGTATTTGTGGATTCTGATTTATTTCGGCCGGGTGTTTATTTTGTTTCAATAATTTCCGGGAATCAGATTTACTCCGATAAATTCCTTGTTGAATAAAAAGGTCTCAGAGACTCAGATATTTTTCAACAACCGAAAAATGGCATCATGCATTTTTTTTCTGGCTTCAAAAATCAGATCAAAAATCTTAAATCGGATATCTTTTATCTCTATTCATCTTCCGGATTCGGCCGACCTTTCGGCTTTCCGTTTTTCCAAAGATATTCCAGCTCGTCCATTTCTTTCTGATGCTCTTTTGTGACTTCCTTTGTCATAAGTTTGTCCAGATCGGGCTGTCCTGCATTTACCCAGGCAGTATACCAGAATGAGGAGACATAGTAAATAGACATTACGAGTTTTCGGTAAACCATTTTCTGCATTTCCTGTTCCATCAATTTGCAGAAAACAAGACTGAATTGCTTTGATACAACCGTTCCGCGTTCTTCCATCACGTAAATGCTGCTCTGATCATAATTGAGCAACAGTGAATCAAAAATATTCAACACACTGTCCGATTCGTTATGACTCAACTCAACCAGTTCCCAAACTTTGTCCATAGGTTTGCCAATATATTTGGCACGGCCAATGAAGAAGTCGAAATTGCCAGCGATCAGTTCAGGAATGCGGCTTTCCCACAGGGCATGCACCCCTTTCTGATAGGGTTTGCGGCCATCGTAATATTTAGTTGTGTGAAGCGGCACGTTACAATCGCCGATGTAATGACCAAAATTGGCCGAAGCATTGATGATTTTATCTACGTCACCTTCCTTGAAAGCATCGGTTAAGCGATACATCATCCATTCAATATTCCAGGGCAGAATTCCGTGTTCTCTCAATGTGTCCTCGGTATACAGTTCAACTGCTTGTTTCCATTGGCGGGGAACAACATCAAACGGTTTTTCACCGAAACGATCAATGTCGATGTAGTGTTTTTCAGCCTCGCCTTCCACGGCATGGCTTCGCTTATCGGGATCAACTGAATGCTGGATGATATAGTCCATGTGTTTTTTATAGAATCCAACCATTTCGGGTGGCAACATAAATATCGCGTGTTTATTTATCAGCCGGTGACAGAAAAATCCCCATGCATTAGCTCCCAGTGGCAGAAATGAAATGACGATAATAAACAAAAAGGGTCTCAGTATTTTATTCATGCAAAGTGGCATTAATGATTTTGTGACCGTCGAAAATTGGCACTACATCAGTCAGGTCGGGAGTGAAGCAGTATTCAAGTATTGAATCAAGATTGAGTTTTTTCAGTCGTTCGCGGTGCATCGCTTTCTGAATATAAGCAACCGGATTTTGTTTTGCAATGGACCACAAATCAACTGCAGCCTGGGCGGAATCGCAGTTCATCGTCAGGCCCAGCTCCAGAAGTCCAGCCGTTAGTGCTCCGGCAAAAATGGAATCTTCAAGATTAAATTTGTTTTTCCAACCAGCGCATACAATAACAACGTTCTGATTTCGACTGGCAATATATTTTGAAACTGCTGTCAGATTAATGAATGAAGCAATGACAACCGGCTTGCCATTGTTTATTTGCTTGATGGTCTGTGTGCCATTTGTAGTACTATAAACAATACTGCGACCACGTACATGATCTTTTGTAAAGTTATCCGGAGAATTACCGAAGTCGGCAAAATCGAGTTTGACACCGTTTCGCTCGGCAGCAATCAGATATCCTTTGTTTTTATAATCCAGGGCCTCTTCGGTGGTGGCTACCGGAATAATTTCCTTCACCTGATTGTCGAAGGCTGCACAAATAGATGTTGTGGCACGCAAAATATCTACAATGGCCACCGTAAAAGGTGGCTCCGTTTGTATGTGACCGTATAGGGCCGGAGTAAAGCAGATTTCAATACTGTTCATAAAGGGCAGTTACAGAGGTGTAAAAATAATAAATTATTTTAAAGTATGACGCTGAATAGGAAAGCCAGATTGATTCAGAAAAATAAAAGTACAAAATAAATCTACGAAATGCTAAAATTTGTATGTTAAATAGTTTGGAATTGTTATACCAACGCAATTTGTAAGAAAAAGAAAAAATGGCAACACTTTATCCCAACCGCTATTACTCACTCTTTCTATATACCATCCCCTGAAATCCTGCCACCAGCTCTCCGTCTTTATTACGGATGTTAATTGAATAAGTTGCCAGTTTGCTGCTGCACGAAATTTCGCTGGCTTCGGCCGTCAGCAGTCCTTTTCCGGCGGGTTTGAAATATTTTATTTCGGACTGAATGGAAACCGCCACTAGCCCATGTGCATTCGAAGCCGCCGCCAGAGCCAGATCGGCCAGTGTAAACAGCGCACCGCCCTGTGCAATATTCACCGCATTCAGATGCTCGTCGGTAATTTGCATTTGTGTGACCGCATGTCCTTGTGCAGCTTCAATAAGTTCTATACCCAGCAGTTTCGCGAAGCGGTCGTTCTGTATAAAGTCTTTGATGTTCATTCTATTGTTTTACCAGTTCATATGATTATTTCAGCCAGCATGCACAAATGCGACTGGTTGGTTGCTCTGAATGGTCTTTTACAGTGGGTGCTGATCCACATGATTTCAAATGTACACAATTTTTCCACATGCAAAACATAAATCATTTTCATTTTGTACATTGCAACATAATTTTCAATATACTGTCTTATTCCAAAACTGATTGTATGAAAACCGCCATTATTCTTTTCTTCTTTGTTTTTGTGGCCTGGACTGCGAACAGTCAGGAAATGTATCAGCGTGCAAAAGTCAGTGGCAGCAACGATTTTCTGAATACCATCGGATCGCTTGGCATTCCGGTGGAAGGCGAAATAAAGAAAGGTGAATATCTGATCTGCGACTTTTCGCAAATACAAATTCAGAAAATGCGCGATGCCGGTCTTACCGTAGAGGTGATTATTCCTGATGTGCAGCAACATTATACAAAACAGAATCAATCCGACAATCAGCGAAGTGTACGAAATACGGGATGTTTTGAAATTCCGGATTACTCAATACCGTCTCATTTCAACCATGGCTCTATGGGCGGATTTCTGACACTTACAGAATTATATGCCGAGCTCGATGAAATGCGTTCGGTTTTTCCCTCACTGATTTCGGCGCGTCTGATTGTCGATACCATTCACACCATCGGCGGGCGTCAGTTGTATTATGTAAAAATCTCTGACAATCCCGATGTGGATGAAACCGAACCTGAAGTCATGTTTCTGGCGCTGAATCACGCGCGCGAGCCCATGGCCATGCAGCAGGAAATCTTTTTTATGTGGTATTTGCTGGAGAATTATGCGACCAATCCTGAGATCCAGTACCTATTGCAGAACACCGAAATTTATTTTATTCCCTGTGTGAATCCGGATGGATACGAATACAACCGAACGACCAATCCTTCCGGAGGCGGCATGTGGCGCAAGAATCGGAGAAACAACGGCGATGGAAGCTATGGCGTTGATCTCAACAGAAACTACGGTTATCAGTGGGGACTCGATGATATCGGATCATCACCAAACGGATCGGATGAGACGTATCGCGGTGATTCAGCTTTTTCTGAAGCCGAAACCCAGGCTGTGCGCAATTTTACGCTGGCGCACGATATCAAGCTGATTCAGGATTATCACACCTATTCGAATGTCATTCTGTATTCATGGGGATACGAAGATATGCCAACGCCTGATGATCTTTTGTACCGCACGTATTCGTCATACATGGCTTCGGAAAATTCATTTGCCTATGGAACTCCCATGCAATGCATCGGATACAATGCCAATGGTGGCTCGTTCGACTGGTACTACGGCGAGCAGACCGCAAAAGATAAAATCATTGCATGGGGACCTGAGGTAGGGGATCCTGCAGATGGCTTCTGGCCTGCTGCATCGCTGATTGATGATCTCTGCAAATTGTATGTTGCTGAAAATTTATACATGGTCCGTTTCGCCTGCAAATATGCTGAAGTGAAGGATTTATCGGATGTCGCAATTGAGATGTATGATAATATTCCTTTCAGCATTCAACGTCTGGGACTCGATTCGCCTGCAGTTTACACAGTGACGCTGACATCGTTGACTCCAAATGCAACGGTGATAACAACCCCATGGGTGTACAACGACCTGGCGCTGCTCGAAACCAGACTCGATGCTTTTCAGATCGAAACTTCAACCGGTTTATTTCCGGGCATGCCGCTTCCTTTTGAGCTTAGCATTTCAAATGGAATTTACACGGTGCGCGACACACTACAAAAAGTTTTTGGATGGCCAGCCGTGGTCTTTACCGACAGCGCTCAATCCATGGCAAACTGGAGTGGCGGCTGGGCTACAACCAGTTCGGATTTCGTGTCTTCGCCATCTTCTTTTACCGACAGTCCCGGCGGAAGTTACAGCAACTATACTTCGTCAACGATAACGCTGACATTACCCGTAAGTACGATGATGGCTGAGATGGCATGGGTTGAGTTTTATGCCAAATGGGATATCGAAGAAGGCTATGATTATTGTGTGTTTGAAATCTCCACCGACAATGGCAGCACATGGATCCCGCAATGTGGAAAATACACATCACGCGGAAGCGCTGATCAACTGCCGAATGAGCCACTGTATGACGGAACACAGAGCAGCTGGGTGAAAGAATACATCGACCTTTCGGATTACCTGCTCATGAATCTGAAATTCCGTTTCCGCCTGGAGAGCGATAGCTATGAGGAACGTGACGGCTTTTATTTCGATGACTTCACGCTGAATATTATTCAGTCTGTCGGCATGGAAGAAACGGAACTGAATACACTGAAGCTGTATCCGAATCCGGCTACCAATGAGCTTTACGTGAGTAATGTTTCATTAGGAAATTATTTTATTTCTGATGTCTCCGGCAACATTGTTCAACAAGGCGTCTGTGAAAACGGGAAGCTGAATATTTCGAACCTCGCTCAGGGACTGTATTTCATAACGGTCATTGAAAACGAAAAACGAATGCATGCGAAGTTTGTGAAAGCGGAATAAATTCAGTGGTCAATATTCAATAGTCAGTTGCCAGTACAATACCTCACAACTGGCTACTGACTACTATTACATTTTTCTCCCCGTTTTTCATCAGTATTTGACAAAATAGATAAAGCTATTGATTTGTAAGTCAACGTATACAGAAAACAAGTTCGGTCCTCTTTTTTTAATTATTATGAATAGATGAAACGCTTAAAAATGAGGATATATTTCAGCAATCATAATATCCCAATTTGTAAAATGTCGTAACTTGCAAGACTTTACCGAAAAATAAAAATGCCATGCGCATTTCAAAAATATTTTATATCATTCTTTTTGTTCTGATATTTTGTTCAGAGCGCGCTGCAGGCCAGATTCCGACCAAAGTATTTGAAATTACCAGCATTCTGGTAGATGGCTGCGCCGGAAACCTTGAAGGGCAGAATGAAATGGTCATGTTTCAGGTTGGACCCAATCCGGTAAACGTTTCGAATCTCAGGGTGGATGGCGCTATAGGAACGGGCTCCATCACCGCCGGTGTCTGGCCCAACAGTGCCAATTACTGGCGGGGGATTGCTGCATCTCCGGCCAAACCTGTTGAAGTTGCTGCAATCAATAATACGATTGTAAACTGCGGCCGGCTTATAGAGCCAACCGGAGGCATTCTGCCCGCTGGCAAAAAAGTGCTGATGATCACCAGTACTGACTTTGATTATACGGCACACAGCTTTGCATCACTTAGCGACACATTATATGTCATTTTTCAGAATGCCGGAAATACGGCCGGGCATTTTGTCAATTTCGGATCTTCTGCAACCCGGACCATGGTGCTGGTGCATCTTTCCACAGGTATTGCCGATACGATTACCTACGACAGATCTTTGCTTACAATGCAAAACGGATCGCCCGGTGCTCAGGATGGTGGCTCTGTTGCTTTCACCTGGCCAGGCGTTGCATCATATTACAACAACGGTTGTCAGGCTCCCTATATACCACCCAGTGCCGCATGGACCGCTCCGGCAGCCATGTGTCAGAATGCAGGATCTCTAAACCTGAATTCACTTGTAACCGGATCACCCGGTGGCACGTGGAGCGGCACAGGAGTAACCGGAAGCACGTTCAATCCGTCAGGACTTTCAGGGAATATCAGCATTACCTATACAGTTGGCTCTGCGCCTTGTATTTTTGACAGTACGCAGACGATCACTGTAAATGTTTCGCCTACCGTTTCGGTTTCGGCAACTGCATCGAGCATATGTACGGGTGGCAGCAGCACCCTGACTGCGAGCGGAGCAACATCATATGCATGGAGCACAGGTGCTTCAACAACATCAATAACGGTTTTCCCAACCTCTACAACAACCTATACCGTGACGGGTGACAATGGTACAAGCTGCAACGGAACGGCTACAATAACCATTGCGGTAAGTACCAATGCGACCATTGCTGCAACGGCTTCACCTGCTTCGGTCTGTGCCGGCGGCAGTACAACTATCTCCGCCACTGGTGGAACAACCTATTCGTGGAGCCCGTCCGGAACAGGATCTTCGTTTTCAGTTACACCGGCGACAACAACGACCTATTCCGTAACAGGTAGTTCTGGCGCGGGTTGTACGGGAACAGCATCCGTTTTGGTAACTGTAAATTCATATCCAACTGTTTCTGCCAGCGCTTCTCCGGCAACGGTATGTGCCGGGCAGACATCTGCACTTAGTGCATCAGGAGCTTCAACATACGTCTGGAGCAGTGGATCGGCCACTGTCAGTCCGGCCGCGACAACAACTTACACCGTGACCGGCACTTCTGCCGCGGGATGCACAGGTACAGCCAGTGTTACTGTTTCGGTGAATCCTGTCCCTGCAATTTCAGCCAGTGCTTCATCGACATCAATCTGCAGCGGAGCAAGTACAACCATTTCTGCATCAGGTGGAACAACCTATTTATGGAGTCCTTCGGGCAGTGGTTCTTCATTTTCAGCGACACCAGCTTTAACGACTACCTATAATGTAACCGGCACCGATGCACTGGGTTGTTCGGGCACAGCAACAGTTTCTGTTACTGTCAATCCGCTTCCTTCAATAACAGCAACTGCTTCTCCTGCGACTATATGCATTGGGTTCAGTACAACTATTTCTGCCACAGGTTGCTCAAGCTATTCGTGGGATAGCGGCCAGACTATTGACTCCTTTACGGATTCACCAATAACTTCTACGACTTATTCGGTCACCGGTTCCGATGCAAACAACTGCAGCAACACTGCAACGGTTACTGTTACAGTGATTACAGATCTGCCAGTGAGTATTACTCCGTCAACAATAAGTATTTGTGAAGGCGCAAGCACGACTCTCACAGTTTCATCGACCGGAAGCGGCGTTGGTTATTTGTGGGACACAGGCGCGAACACGGATGCTCTTACAGTCAGCCCTGTTGCGATGACAACATACAGTGTAACCGGCACCGACGTTTTGGGATGTTCAGGAACCGCAACTGCAGTGGTGAATGTCAATCCGGCTCCTGTTGCTATGTTTGATGCGGGACCATTAACAGGGTGCAATCCGACTTTGGTCAATTTTACCGATCAGAGTCCCGGAAACATTCAGTCGTGGAGCTGGGATTTCGGCGATGGAACTACATCGGGAGTCCAGAATCCAGACCATACGTATGATGCAGGCACTTTTTCCGTTTCGCTTACAGTGACAGATGCAGTCGGTTGTCAGGCGATTTTGTCAATGAATAACTACATCACAATTTTAGATAATCCGGTTGCATTATTTCGGGCCGATCCGGAGGTTGCATCCGAAAATGATCCGTTCATACAATTCATCAATCAATCTTCAGGTGCATTGGTTTATGCCTGGAATTTTGGAGATGGAGTGGGCGTGTCGCAGGCAGAACATCCGGCTTACACCTATGGCGGTAACGGTCAATATCTGGTTACTTTGTTGGTGGCAAATGCCGCGGGGTGCACGGATTCAACGGCATTAACGGTTTCGATAAGACCAATGTACACGATTTATATTCCCACGGCCATCAGCCCCAACGGCGATGGGATTAATGATGTTTTCAGTCCAAAAGGAACAGGGTGGAATACCGATTCCTATTTCATGGCAATATTCAGCCGATGGGGACAAATGGTTTTCAAAACCACCGACATCAACCATGGCTGGAACGGCTTTATGCCTGACGGAACTAAAGAAGCACCGGAGGATGTCTACACGGTGATTATTCACATCAAAGGATTCGACGGCAATGAGCGGGAGTATATACAGCAGGTGACTGTTATAAAGTAGCTATTGCAAAACTTTCCCCTTCATCTCCTGCAGATATTTTTCATCATACACTGTCCAGAACAAAGGTTTGAAGCCTCTGACAACATTGTATTGCGGATCGACTACAATCACTGAAGGATTAAGAGCCATCACGGTTTTGCGGAAGATAAACGGATTGCTTGAGTACTCCCAGCGTTCCGCAAATTTGATGCGACCGAATTCTTTTGCCGAGATCTTGTGCTCAATAATGGTACGAACCTCTTTATTATTTTCATCATAGTCGGTCAGTGTATCGCTGTAACCTTTCAAAACCCGCATGTCGGCTTCTTCGAGCGGATTGAAAAAGAAATTGTATCCGGTAACTTTTTTGTCAATGACAGAAGCGAGTAACGCATCGAAAAATTCTGTTTTGGCCGGATTTTTCAGATTGCAATAAAAATCAGCCGGTGTTGAATCAAGATATAAAATCATTTCAAGCTGATTGTAAACCAAAGCATCGGTGATAATATTTGTTGAAAGTACGTTTACTTCTTTCAAATCCTTTGCCGTATCGCACTGAATCCAGAATAGTGGTACAGCTTTGTAAACATAACCCAGCGTGTCGGCCAGTTCAATCAACGGTGCAACTGCAAGAACCGTTTTTTCTATTTTGAAATTCTCCGAATTGTAAACCCATTTTTCGCGGAAGCGGAGTTTGTTGATTTTCGCAGTGTTTAATTTGTAATACACCTCCGGATCTGATACCGTAGTGTCGGCATCCGGAAACAGTTCGCGGATGAGCATCAGTACTGATTTTGAATCTGTAGTGGCACCACTGTCGCTGAATGCTTTTCCGTTTTTGAGTTCTTCAAAAAGAAAATGGATAAATTCAACTCTGACATCTTCATTCACATGATTCATAATTGGATCCATTTTGCCGTCATTATTCACCATCACATCATATTCGATGCGATCAGTCAATACTTTCATTTCCGGCTCTCTGTCTCCTTTGCATGAATTCAGTACCACGACTGAAATGACGGATAAAAAAAGGAAAATCTTTTTCATAGGTTGATTTTTTTAAAACAGTTTGCTTATTGAAGAACTGTATTTTTCAGAAATTATTTTACGTCGGAGTTTTAAAGTTGGAGTAAGCTCGCCGGTATCTACCGACCAGGTGATATTAGTAAGCTCGAATTTCACTATGCGTTCGTGCTCACCCAGACTTGCATTCACGTTGTCGATCTCCTTTGCCACTCGTTTTTTTATGACCGGATTGCCAATAATTTCTTCGTTGGTTGTAAAGGTTATCCCTTTAATATCGCACCAGGAGCGCAGATGAAAGAAGTTGAGCGAAATGATCGCTGCCGGATATTTTTGATTTTCGCCCACCACCATCGCGTTGTCTATGAAAGGAGATTCCTTCAGTTTGTTTTCGATCAGCTGCGGTGAAATATATTTTCCTGCTGCTGTTTTGAATATTTCTTTTTTCCGGTCGGTGATTTTTACATTATTCAGTTTTGTGATCAGCCCAATATCACCGGTTTTGAACCATCCGTCTTCGGTCATCACTGACTTTGTTTGTTCTTCGTCCTTGAAATATCCTTTCATAACACTCGGTGCTTTGCATTGAATTTCGCCGTCATCGGCAATACGCACCTGCACGTTGGACAGCGGCGGGCCAACTGTTCCGAATTCGACTCCATTTTTACTGAAGTTGCTGACTGATATCACCGGGCTGGTTTCAGTGAGACCATATCCTTCGAGTACGCGAAAACCTGCTGCCCAGAAAATGCGTGCAAGCCGCTCCTGCAGCGCAGCTCCACCACTCACAATAATATCGAGTGAGCCGCCAAGTGCTTGTTTCCATTTTTTAAAAACCAGCCTGCGTAGCAGCCAGAGCTGCATGCGGTAAAAAATATTATTGCCTTCAATCCTGTAACGGTAGCCCAGATTGACGGCCCAGTAGAAAAATAATCTTTCGTAACCCGTGAGTTTGCGGCCTGTTGCCATGATTTTATCATGTATGCTTTCAAGAACCCGGGGCACACAGCAAACAATGGATGGATGCGTTTCGCGCATGGCTTCGGAAACCAAGGCAATATTATCGACATAATAAACCGTGTACCCATTGTATTGGTACATGTAATTTATGATGCGCTCAAGAACGTGACACAGCGGAAGAAAGCTCAGGGTCACCAGTTCCGGCTTCTGTGGCGGAATGGTATAAATGGCTTCTACATTGCTCAGCAGATTTTTATGCGTAAGCATTACGCCCTTGGGGATTCCGGTGGTGCCGCTGGTATAAATAATTGTTGCAACATCATCTTCCGTAATGGAATCTTTAATCGATTGCAGCTTTTCCTGTTGCGGATTCTTTGAACCCAATTCCATGAGTTCCTTCAAATGCTCGAGTCCATGCAGGTTTCGGAATGTATATACTTTCTCAATTTTTTTGCATTGCGGAAGGATTTCTTTGATGCGCGAATACATTTCTTCGCCTGCCACAAAAATCATCCGGGCTTCGGAATGATTAAAAATATGCCTGTATTCTTCGGAGCTGATATTCGGATAAACCGGCACATGAATGGCGCCACACATCATGATACCCATATCCAGAAAGTTCCATTCGGGGCGATTGGTAGTAATTGAAATAATTTTATCGCCGGGCTGAATTCCAAGCTGCATCAATCCATAGCTGATGTTCGTTGAGTTTTCGATGTGTTGCTGAAGGCTGTATCGCTGCCAGATACCATCAATCTTTCCACCGAAGAGTATCGGTTTATTGAACTTCTCTTTGTAGCGATCGAGTAAATCGAATAGTCGTTTTAATTCCATAGGCGTTGATGAAAAATCAAAAATAGTGTTTTCTTTTTAACTGAAAACGATCTTTCACAACCTGAATTTGTCAGCAATACATCACCGAGTTGCTTTTCAATTGAAATATCGCGGGCTTTTCAGATAAGGAAGTTTAGGTGGTTTGGGCTTTACAGAATACCGAAGTACAAGTTCATGCGACGATGGGCTCACATCGCATAGAGTTCCGTTGATAATATCATAGGCATACATGACTTCGAGGTTTTTGATGAGAGTAAGCCCCACAAGGAGCGCTAAACTTTCGCTGTAGCGGTAATTAAAGCCGAATCGCAATGTCTTTTCAAATTCAGCAATCAGACCAGCATTGTATTCCCAGTTTTGAAGATTGGTTTTCAAAAGTCCGTTTGGTTGTAAGGTGAGATGTTCATTGAAAGGAAGCATCAAGGAGGAAAACAGATAATAGTATCGTGCCGGTGAGAAAATCACCGTATTCTCAATTGAAGATGCATTTAGGTGGCGCGTGGATATTCCGGCGGTGAAGCGAGGAGCGTTGTAAGATAAACCCGCATTGGCGTTCAGATTATACCGGGTAACATTGTCATAAACAGCGTTGGGATCTGACATGTCATCGTAGATTAGTTGCGTGCCATCCAGATTTTTTGCCAGCAGATTCAGCCCGGTTCCTATTCCAAGACTGCGCGTATCACTGAGTTTGATAAAAAAAGAATAGTTGAGCGTAAGGTCATAATTATTCTCGTATCCGAGTTTATCATGAATAAACGCAAGTCCGATTCCGTGTTTTTTCCATGCGGGCATTTCCAGCGTAAGAAACTGTGTGGCGGGTGCTTTGGAAAAATCAATCCATTGTTGTCGCGCAAGCAGTGTGGCACGCCACGAGCGGTCGGCCGAGGTGAGCGACGGATTGAAAATACTTCCGGTGAAATTATTCAGCGTGAACTGAAGGTCTTTCTGGGCGCTGGCTGTCAGACTCATGATCAGCATCGCAAACAATGTATAAATTCCTGCTTTCATAATTTTCCTATTGAAGTTTGACAACACCGATTTTGTTTTCATCACGGAAAGCTGCAATATAGCAATCCGTCAAACCTTTGCTTCTGAGCTGGGTCAGCGCATCCATGGCTTCATCCATAAAAATGTAAGCCCCCATATAATAGCGATCCATTCCGTCTTCTTTCACAGTCAGGATATTCGTACCCGGAAACCATTGCCTGATATTGTTGTAATTCTCATCAAAAGCTGGTTCACCCTTTGTTCCGAAAAACACCCGAAAGAACATATGAGCCCTTGATTTCTGGATACCCTTGTCGATTTCAGCATACAGGTTTTCGAAATATTTATCTCCGTAATCACCGGCATTCAGAATATTGAAAGTGGTGCGGCGGTTCATTTGATGTTCTTCTTCGGACTGAGCATTTGTAATCATTAGCTTGCTTTCGCCCCAGCCTTTAAAGAGCAGTCGCTTCTGATCGATGCCTTGCTGTATCAGATATTCAACGACAGATTGCGCGCGTTTTTGCGAAAGATCCACATTGTAGATATCAGGTCCCCTATCGTCGGTGTGCGAGTTAAGCTGAATGCGCATTCCGGGATTTTCGTTGAGCAATTCAACAATCTTGTCAAGTTCTCTCTTCGATTCCTCGCGCAGATCCCATTTGTCGAAGTCGTAGTAAATATTGTTGATAGCAATTTCATCTCGTGTTATACGAAACAATTCAAAATCAATATCATGTCCGTTAGCTGCCGATAATTCGCGTGTATTCTTTTCACCGATGGTCACCAGTGTTTTGGTTTGTGGCATGTAGCCTTCCTTCACGGCATCAATCTGATATGTTCTATCGCACAGAATATTGGTAATAAAATATTCACCACTGGCATCTGTCAGCGTGGTATCGGTCACTTCACCGTTGAGTTTTACAATAACGAGTGCTTTGGTAATTGGTAGTCCCGATGTTTTATCAGTTACTTTTCCTTTGGCGCTCAAAACAAATGGTACAGGTTTGCACAGGTAAATATCATCCATTCCGTTGCCACCCGCCCTGTTGGATGCAAAAAGACCGTTTTCGGCGTTGAGAGGGAAATAACCAAAATCATCTCCTGCACTGTTGACCGGATATGGCATGCCCACAACTTCGCCTGTGATGCGGTTTCCGTTTATTTCTACCGCGTAAATATCCAATCCCCCCATGCCAGTACGGCCCGAAGAAGCAAAATACAATAGCGTGTCGCCTGAAATAACCGGAAACATTTCATCGCGGACAGTATTTATTTTTGCACCGCAGTTTTCGGGTCCAGACCAGTTCCCGTCGGGCTTTTTATGAGTAACGTACAAATCTTTTCCTCCAATACCTTCCGGATTATCGCTGACAAAAAACAATATTTCCCCAGTGCTGTTCAATGCAGGGTGGCCAACGCTGTATGTTTCGCTGCCAAGTGGCATAGCCGCCACTTTTGAGGCATCGTTGCGACCAAGATCAATCCGGCAACTGTAAATCCGGCAGATTTTTCCTTTACCGTTTGGTTCGTTGCAACGCATAAAGAGCATTTCTTCAGCTTTCGAATTCATTGAAACTGTACCTTCATTGAATTTTCCGTTTACGTCATTCGGAAGTTTTGTGATATTAATCCACTTTCGCATGGATGAATCGTATTGCGCCTGATAAATATCGCTAAAACCCTGTCCATCGAAATTGAATATCCTTGCCGAATCGCGGCCGGTGCGTGCCGAAGTAAACAGTAACCGGCCATTACTGAAGAAAGGCGAATATTCGCTGAATGGAGAATTCAGTTCCTGCACATTTACGATTTCATAAGAAGGCACTTTTAGCATTTGGCCGGCAGCAAAGCGACAGGATTCGGAGCGGTTGTAATATTTGCTTTTATCCGCACTGTTTTTAATCAGATGTGAATAGTGAATATCCGCTTCGGCATATTGACCCGCTGCCAAAAGCATTTCAGCAAGTTTGTCCTCAACTTTTAAATCCGAAGTAATATTGAAAGCAGTCTGATACCAGCGCACAGCTTTGCTGTAGTCAAGAAATCCCGCATAACAATCGCCGGCTTTTTCGGCAAACAATGCTTTTTCGTCATCGGCTTCGGTTGATTCCGCAAGCTTTTCATAGAGGCCTGCTGCCGAATAGAATTCCTGGTTTTCGAACAGTGCGTCGGCCTTTTCCTGTAATTTTCTGTTCTGGGCATGTAAGGCTGAAACTGAGAAAAACAGTACTATAACCGGTAAAAATAATTTCATTGCATTCATATCTCTGCTTTTTTTACTGGTTTCTGACCAATGTAACAACACCATTGAGAATTTTTACTTCGCTTTCCGGCTGAGGCAGGCGAATGATATAATAATAGGTTCCGGCTTCGGCAAATTCGCTTTTGTAGCGGCCATCCCATCCATCCATCCCTTTATAAATCTGTAATCCCCACCGGTTGACAATTTCCATATCAAGTCCTTTGACAAAAACGTCGTTGAATCCGTCTCCGTCCGGTGTAAAAGCATTGGGAATTTGCCGGATATGCATGAGCAGCGAATCTTCGGGACTTTCGCAAACAAAATCATTGGAGCTGACACTAACAATGTCGCCGTCGGTCAATCCATTGGTGGAATAAATATTTGATGAGGATTGTTGCACAAGAACTGAATTCACATAGAACAAGTACTCCGGATATGTGGAAGGAGTAGCTGTGAAAGTGACTATCTGTCCGGTGTACGAAGTATTCATAGGCATATCACTGGAGAGAATTACATAGGGCAGGCTGTTCATTCCGACAGCGACCGATACAGGTCCGCCAGCATTGTGGCACCCGTTGGAAGAAATATTTTCAGCATATACTGTTACGGGGCTGCTTACCGGGCCGAGCCACAGCGTATCGCCGGCACCGAGCAGATTTCCACCGGGGTTATCGTACCAGTTGATCACCGAACCAGTCTGATTGTAGAGCACATAGGCAAATCCGTTCTCATTCTCGCAAAACGACGGATTGTTGCTGGCTAGTACCGGGTCTAGCGGTGACGGGAGTACAGGAACCAGATGGAAAATGGTGGCAGAACAACTGTTGGTATCCGTCACAATAAGCTCCACCGGATAATATCCGCCTTCGCTGTAGCTGTTCTGAACCTGTGCTCCGTTTGCGGAATTGCCATCGCCAAAAGTCCATTGCCAACTACTGATAACGGAGCCGGTATTGGCCAGCAAAGTGTCATTAAATGAAGTGGGTGTTCCCGCACAGGCTGTATCGAATACAAAATCCATGATTATCGGCGGACTGATTGAAATGGTCTGTGATGCCGAATCGCTGCAGCCGCGTGAGTTTGTGACTACAAGAACTACGTCGTATGTACCGGCGCTGTCGTAATAATGAACCGGATTTTCGAGCGTGGAATAATAACTGTCTCCAAAGCTCCAGTAAAAATCAGTAATTACTCCGCCATTGGCCAGCGAAACATTGAAATACTGCGTTGTGTCTCCGGCACAGAAGTCCGAAATATTCAAAGCCGGAGTAGGAAGCGAATCAATGGCTGCTGTGTGGGTTATGCTGTCTATACAGCCATGAGCATCAGTCACGATCAGAGTCACAGGGAATACACCATAGCTTGAGTAGGAGTAGGTTGGATCTGAATCTGTGCTGGTGCCTGTCCCATCGCCGAAATTCCATAAATTGGCGGTAATGGCTCCGCCATTGCTGAATGATGAATTTGTGAATGGAGTCTGGTTGCCGAAACAGATGGTATCCATGCTGAAATCGGGCACCGGGAGCGGATATACAGCAACAGGCTTTACTACCGTGTCGCGGCAACCGTTTGCATCGGTGGTGATTAGTTGCGCGTTGTACATGAAAATATTTGCAACTGTGTCAGGATAAATATAAGTTACACTGTTGCCGGTCCCTGTGCCGGTGCTATCGCCAAAATTCCATTCCCATTGTGTAACAGCTCCACCAGTGCTGGAAGATGCGTCGGCGAAAGCGGTCGGAAAGCCGAAACAGGCCGAATCGCTTGCAAAATTGGCTATTGGCTGGGGATTGATCAGTACAGGCTGAACGATGGTATCGCGGCAGCCATTGTTGTCGGCTACCATCAATGTAACATTATAGGTAGTCGGGTTTAAAACAATATTGTAGAGATAGTCTGGATTTTGATTAACCGAGGTTCCTGTGCCATCGCCGAAATTCCAGTTCCAGACTGCCAGCGGGCCTCCAGCCCAGGTAGAATCGGTGAAAAAGGTTGTGTCTTTTGAGCATGAGATGGTTGCTCCGAAAGTGGCCATGGGTTTCGGATTTAGCCGGACTATGCTGGAAATGGTATCCAGACAGCCATGAGAATCTGTCACCGAAAGCGACACTGTGTAAAGCGTGTCTCCCGGATAGGGGTAAACATGAGTGGGGTTCTGTACTGCAGACGATTGCAAATCACCGAATTGCCAGGTCCATCCGTTGATGCTTGCTATTGGATTAAAGCTTGTGTCGGCAAAAGTAACCGGAAGTCCCTGACAAGCTTGTGTGGCGACGAATGCGGCGGTCGGAAGGGTATAAACATTTACTGTCTGTATTAGCGTATCGCGGCAGGTGAGCCCGTTTTCGGCTATGAGCGAAATTGAAAATGTAGTGTCTGTACCATAGAAGTGTGGTGAAGGATTTTGTACAGAGTCAGCGGTACCGTCGCCAAAATTCCATTCCCATGAAGTGATGGAACTTCCCTGAGTGGCATGAGACAGATTGTTGATAAAAACAGTATCGCCGAAACACACATGCGGGGCTGAAAAATTCAGGGCCGGCAGTGAGTCAATCTGAACCGGTAGGATGATTTCGTTGTGACAGCCATTGCTATCCCAAACGGTGAGCATGGTGTTGAAAATGCCTGGATTGGGAAACAGGTGGTTTGGATCCTGTAAGGTGTCAGTAGTCCCGTCTCCGAAGCTCCAGTCCCATGAAACAATATCAGCAGGCATGGGAACCGAAATATCCTGAAATTGAGTCAGTAGACCGTAACAAACAGTGTCGCGCGTGAAGGCCGCTACTGGAGGTATATATACTGTAATCGGCTTGTTGATGGTATCTGTGCAGCCGAATGCAGAATAGGCAATCAAACTGATATTATAAACACCAACTGCTCCGTAGGAGTAAACCGGATTTTGTATGGTTGTATCGTTGCCATCTCCGAAATCCCAATACCAGGCATTTACATTGCCGTTATCGGCCGGATTCATTATGGTGCTGGAATCTGTAAATACAACTCCGTAACTTACACAACCAGTCGAGAAACCGAAACCGGCCTGTGGCAATTCGTATACTCTTATTGGTTTTACAGCTGCATTACGACAGGCATTTGAGTCCGTAACAGTAAAAGTCAAATTATACAATCCCGGGCTGCCATAAAGATGACTGACCGTTTGTGCTGTATCGGCAGTTCCGTCTCCGTAATCCCATATCCACTGCTGGATTCCGGTATCCGTGGGCAAACTCAGATTCGTTGGGAACAGGGTGTCGTTGAAACACAAATTGGCGATTGAAAATGAATCAACCGGCAGATTATGAACAAGAATTGGTTTGACAATCGTATCGCGGCATCCATCAGCATTGGTCACAATCAACTGACTATTGACAGAACCCGGATTGCTGTAAAGGTGATCAGGATCTGTTAGTACAGAGTTATTACCATCGCCGAAAGTCCAGTTGTTCACTGTGATGGCTGATCCTCCGTCCGTTTGAGAGAGATTGGTAAAATGGGTTGTATCGAGCAGACAGACCGTATCTGTTATAAAACCTGCAATTGGGTTAATATGAACAATCAGTGGTTTTGTAATAGTATCGGAGCATCCGTAAATATTGGTCACAATAAGTATTGGGTCATAGGTTCCCGGAGGGCTGTAGCTGTGCGATGGACTGGCAGCATTACTTGCCGGTGATCCATCGTCGAAATCCCATTCATAACTCAGGGTAGTGTTCCAGTACCAGCCATCACACTGAAAGGTGGGATAACAATTCCATGACCAGCCATTCCAGCAGCAGCCGAAATGATGATGATCCAGTGCATAAGGCGATGAACTTGAGTTAGTAAACAATACCGATAGGTTTTCGCAGGCCAGTGAACTGGCATAGTCTGATGCTGGTTTTGGATAGGCAAGTACCTTTTTGTAGTTGCTGGTCCGGTAACAGCCGTTGGCATCGGTAACCTGCAGTGTGACCCAGTATTCGCCATGGGTAGGGAACAGATGATTGGGATTTGGATCAGTATCAACCGGGCTGCCATCATCAAAGTTGTAGGACCAGGCCGTAAGGGCAGCGCCATCAAGGCTGACTGTCGATAAGTCGGTAAAAGGAATACTGTCGTATTCGCAGCGGTTAGTGTAGGTGAAATTCGGATTTGGAAGATGCCAGACATATACCGGTTTAGTAATGCTTTCGGCACAGCCGTTGTCGGCATACACTGTCAATGTGGCATTCTGACTGCCTGGTGCGGTATAGGTCGTTGTTGGATTTGTTGCGTTAGATGAAGACGGTGATGCCGGGCTGAAGGACCATGAATAGGATGCTATGTTGATGATGGTGTCGGTTGACAGATTGGTGAAATGTGTCAACTCTTCTCCTGTACAGGCTGTATCTGATGAAAAATCAGGCATCAGGTCACCGATGGTAATGACCTGAGTAAAAATGGTGCTGTCGCAACCCCAGAGCGAACTGTTGCTGGCCCTGAGTTTTACAGTGTAAAAACCGGGATTGGTGTAGGTATGTGAGATTGTTTGCTGTGGCTGTGTTGAGGAGTTTACCAGTGTTGGTCCGAGTGTGGTTCCATCGCCGAAATCCCAGAAATAAACCGAGTTGGGATTGGCTGCACATTCATTGCGGGCCGAATAGTTGTAGAATGTTATTGCGGTATTGATACAGGTCGGCGACGAATGGGTAAAGGCTGCCTGCGGTGGCTCATACACCCGCACAGGAGCCCAGCTTGCCTGAGAAATTCCACACACATTTGAAACGGTCATGGTAATAACATACTGATTCAAAGGCTGAGAGCAACTCGATGTGCTGTAGGTGTGGTTGTAAAACCCTCCGGGTGCGGTTCCCAGCGGAAGGTTCTGAGTGTTTCCGTCGCCCCAGTTTATCGAAGATGCAGTCGATGAAGTGATGAAGGAATTGTTGTTCTGGACTGTAACTGTCAGTGGAGCACAGCCGAGGTTGGTTCCGGCCGGAGGTCCGATGATTCCGGCAATTGGAGTGTTTTCGATAAACAGGGTGGTGTCAAATACTGTTGAGCAACCATTGCTGCCGGTTGCCGTAATAACAATATTGTAACCGCCAAGGGCAGTGTACTCGTGTTCCAGTGTGTCGAATACAGCTGTATTGGTCAACGGACCTCCGTCGCCCCAGTCAATCAGATAGTTGGAGATATATCCGGCGCCCGGAGACATGTTCACGACTTCAAGAGTGTCCTTGATGATGGTGTTGTATGAACAGTGTTTCCAGTTGGTTTCCTCGAAATAGTACACATCGGGTTGCTGCAGGATCGTAACAATTTGCGACGCAGTAGCTGTGCATCCGTTGTCATCTGTAACCGTTAGTGTTGCGGTAAATGTCTGACTGGCGCCACCGGTCGATGTGTAAACATGCGATGGGTCTGCACTGGTATTTACCGGACTACCATCTCCGAAATTCCAGGAATAACTCAACCCGGTTCCGGTGGAGGTATTGGTGAATGAAATGGTACTTCCGGAGCAGACATTATCGGGTGCAAATGTAAACCCTGCTACTGGAACAGGAATCACATCAACGACCTGCAATGTAGTGTCAAGACATCCTCCGCTGCGAGTGATAATCAGCGTTACAGTGTAACTTCCCGATGCTGAGTACGTGTGCGAGGAATTGGCTGTGGTTCCGTGAACGCTTGCATCCCCGAAATCCCAGTCATAGTCTGTGATTGTTGCGGGAGTACTGGAAGTGTTTGTAAAGTTGATGGTCAGCGTGTTACAAGCCTGAGCAAGCGAAAAATCCACAGTCCCCGGGCACTGTGCATCGGCAACTTTAAAGATAATTAGCAGGGAAATCAGCAGGAATAAAGGTTTTCTCATAACCGTTGGATTAGCATTTACAAATATATGTATGTCTGATGCTTTAATTAATGTTGTGCTGGTTACAATTGGTTAACACGGACTTCAGTAGCTATCATATTTACGGGTGCTGCCGGTCATGAATATTTGTGTTTTAGGCAATCCCATTTGCCTAACCAGCGAAAATTACAGGCTGATTACCGAAAGATGTTCGAAATGGAATTAACTGCTTTTTCTGGGTTACGGACTCAGAATGCCTTTTGGCGTTATTTCCGAAAATCAAAAAATAGCAAAATTAATTTGAAGTTGTAGCTAAGTCTCAGACTACGCACAGTCCCATATCACTACAATTCTCTGTCAATGCAAAAAGCAGCATACAAGGGAATCGATTTTATCTGATTATCAAATCCAAAATTCTTTTCAGACAATCTAATGATTATTGACGAGTTATATTTTTTCCTAAAGACATCAATACTTCGCGATCGGGTATTGGTGCTGGCTTTCACTTCAATCGGAACAACACCTGTTTTGCCCTGAATTAAAAAATCAATCTCGGCTGTATTACCTGACTCCCAATAATAAAGTGGGATTCCTTGAGATTGAAAAGACGATGCTACATAATTTTCCACAATCGGGCCAATAAAGGAACTTGTGTGTTTTCCCTCCAGGAGTATTTCTCTGAGCGGCATTCCAGACTTCTGCACCAATAATCCCGGATCGTTCATGTACAGTTTGAATCCTGTCATGTCGGAATATGCTGCTAATGGTTCGTTGGGTACCGTTATCCGGTTGCATTTGTAAACTAGTCCAGCGGAAGAAAGCCAGTCAATGGCAGCTCCAAATATTCCGGCATAACCGCCTTTCTGAACAACTTTGTATTGAAACTTGCGGTTTTCTTTTGCCAGTTGAGCAGGGAGTGAGTTGTAGCTGGCGATTATTTTGCTGACTTCTTCGGGAGTAGCATATTTTGCCATATCAGCAATGTATGAATCAAGAATCTGTTGTTGTATGTCGGCAGCTTTCAGGTGATCATTGTTTTTTACGAATTCAGCAACAACTTCTGGCATCCCTCCGGTTATCAGATAATCGTGAAATAATGATAATGCCATTTCATGAAACGAACAAAATGCATCGTTTTCAAAACATGTCCTGATTTCTGGAATAAGTTTGGATTTCCCGACAGCCATTAAAAACTCCTCAAAATCCATGGGATAAACATGCTGCATTTGCGTTTGTCCTACCGGAAACGAGTATTCTTTTCTGTTCATGACTATTCCCAGCAAACTTCCTGCAGCAGCAATGTGATATTCGTTAGCGTCTTCATTAAAGTATTTCAGTGAAGACAAAGCCCGCTCCGATGACTGAATTTCGTCAAAAATCAACAAGGTTGTATTAATATCAAAATCCTCATTAAAAAAGATTCGAAGTTTTGAAATTATTGCGGCTGGCTCAATGCTCGTTTTAAATAGGCTGTCCAATCTTTTGTCGGATTCAAAGTTCAGGTAAAATACTTTACTGTACTCTTTTTTTCCGAATTCCTTTAACAAATAAGTCTTACCAACCTGCCTTGCACCTTGAAGTAAAAGCGGTTTGCGTTTTCTTGTTTTCTGCCAGTCAAGCAGTTTTTTATATACTTTGCGTTCCATATTAAGTACAAAGATAAACATTTATCTGGGTAAAAATCTAAATAAACAGATAAAAACCCACTTAAATATTTGTAATACGAGATAAAAACACACTTAAAAATTCATAAAAGCGCTAAGTTGTGCGAAGTCTCAGACTTCGCACAGCGCGACAATTTAATTTTCTCCAATACAGCTGCGCGAAGATTCTACCACTACGCTGTTCGAAGTTTCCTAACTTCGAACACCTCTCCGCGACAGCCCCCACAGCCCCATAAACGTCAGCAGCCCGTTAATGATCAGCAGCTCAAACCCAACCTGATAGCCACCAAACCATTCCTTGCTGTTGTTGGCCAAAATGTAGCACAGCACCGGAGCAACAATGACCGGAATAAATACCAGCTTATCGCGAATTGGACGCTTCGTGAATAATCCGAACGCAAACAGTCCCAGCAGCGGGCCGTAGGTGTATCCTGCTATGGTGAATAATTTATCGATGATGCTTCGATCGTTGATGGTGCTGAATAAAATAATGAGTCCAAGCAGCAGCAATGCAAACGAGAAGTGGACCAGCAAGCGAATGCGTTTTTGTTTTTTCTCGCTGTATTCTTTGCGGTTGATGCGCAATATATCGAGCGAAAATGAAGTCGTCAGCGAAGTGATAGCACCATCGGCGCTGGGATAGGCGGCCGAAATCAGACCAATCAGAAAAACAAATCCTGCAATGGCCGGCAGATAAGTAAAACTCACAGTCGCAAATAAATCGTCTGCCAGCGCCGGACGCACGATGTTCATGGTGTCGGTGTAAATGTATAATGCGGCTCCCAATACCAGAAACAGCAATGTGACACCTACAACAATAAAACTAAAAGTCACCATGTTTTTCTGCGCATCGCGCAGGTTGCGGCAGCTGAGGTTTTTCTGCATCATTTCCTGATCGAGTCCGGTCATGGTGATGGTAATGAAAATACCGCTCAGCAATTGTTTCAGCCAATGGTCCTTTGAATTGAAATCCGACACAATCATGTTGCTGTATTTGCTGTCGGCAATGGACGAAAATAAATCACCGATGCTCATATCAAGCTGTGATGCAATGGCAAATAGTGTGAACACAAGTGCCCCCAGCATAAAAGTTGTTTGCAGCGTATCGGTCCAGACAATGGTTTTGATGCCGCCCTGAAAAGTGTACAGCAACACTAAGGAAATAAAAATAACAGCTGTCATCACAAACGGAATTCCAAGCGCGTCGAACAAAAAATTCTGCAGAATCAGTACAACCAGAAACATACGCATAGAGGCGCCCAGTGAGCGCGACAGAATGAACAGCAACGAACCCGCTTTGTAGGAACCGTTGCCAAAACGCTGATCGAGATAGGTGTAGATGGATGTCAGATTCAACTTATAATAAAGCGGCAGCAACACAAAAGCCACCACCTGATATCCGATGAAATATCCGATGACGACCATGAAATAGGCGAAGCCATGTTGTTCCACCATACCCGGAACTGACATGAAAGTGACACCGGATAACGAGGCGCCGATCATTCCATAGGCCACTACATACCAGATGGAGCGCCGGTTTCCGATAAAATAAGTTTCGTTGTTTGCGCGCCGGCTTGTCAGCCACGTGATGAAAAACAACAACATCGTGTAAACAACAAAAACGAGAAGAATGATATTCGGGTTCATGAACAGACTCTTTGAAATACGAAAGTATGTGAAAATGTGGAAATGCGGAGATGTGGAAATACGAGATGCCGCAAAAATACGATTTTATGCGATGATTTGAATTTCAAAAAGAAAACGCATTCAGCTCCATGTCAGTGCTGAATGCTGCAAGCTTAAAGCTGACAGCTAATGTAATGTTTGTAACGCGTATCGTTTGTCTCTCTGTTACCCTGTCACATTGTTACTTCGTAACGATTGTAACGATTGTAACGTGTAACGATTGTAACGCGTAACGACTGTAACGGAAACGAGAACATGCAAACGTGAAGGCCTAAAATTACCTCACTGCAATTACTTCAAACTTCAAATTTATTTTTCAGATCAAAAATCTCAGATCTAATATCTCAAATCTTACTTCTTATGTATCCCGCACTCCTTGCTTTCCGGGTTTTCCCACCACCAGCGGCCTGCGCGAAAATCGTCGTCGTCGCTGACGGGGCGGGTGCATGGCAAACAGCCCAGGCTGCGGTATCCCTGCTTCTGAAGTTTATTGAATGGAATATTATTCTTTTCGATCTCGCTCCAGACCTCGTTTTCAAACATATCGGCCAGCGGACTTATTTTTATAATTCCGGTAGTTTCGTTCAGATCAAAAATCGGGATACCAATTCTTGTAACCGACTGCTCGCGACGTAGTCCGGTAAACCATGCGCTTTTACCTGCCAGTGCGCGGTCCATTGGATATTTTTTACGGATATGGCAACAAGCTTTACGCAGATCAAAACTTTCGTAAAAACAATTTACGCCATGGGTGTTTACAAGTTTCTCAACTTCGTTGGGGTCCGGGAAAAAAGTCTGTATTTTGATTCCAAAAAAATCTTCGGTTGCCGAAATTGTATCATAGGTTTCCTGGGGCAAACGGCCGGTGTCAAGCGTAAAAAAGCTGCAATTGTGTCCGCCTTTGTGAATAAGATAAAGAAGATACTGATCTTCAATACTTAGACTGGTAGCCATTGTGAGCGGTCCGTCAATATTTCTGAAAGCGAAATCGATAATTTGTTCCGGAGTAAAACCCGATGTTTCTTTGTTCCATTTTTCAATGGTTTCTGTCTTTGTCATCATTTTCAGTTGCTGATTACTTTAAATTCTGTTCTGCGATTCAGGGCGCGGCCCTCAGGCGTGTCGTTGGTGGCGCGTGGCATACTGTCGCCATAACCTTTATAAATCATCCGGTCTTTGGCAATGCCTTGGGCTGCGAGATAGGTGACAACAGCTTTCGCACGGTTTTCCGACAAGGTTACATTGTGTTGTTTACTCCCGGTGTTATCGGTGTGACCTCGGATTTCAATTTTCATTTTCGGATTGGCCAACATCATTTTTCGGACTTTTTCCAGTTCAATGAATGATTCAGTTTTAAGATCGTATTTGTCGGTGTCGAAAAATATATTGTTGAGCACGACCACGGCATCGCTTCCGATTGGTTGCAGATTTATATTCTTGATGTAAGGATCTGTTTTGGAATGTACGCCTGAAAGGCTGAAATTATCCGAATAAAAAAGATATTTATCTGCAGAAACATTCAGCATATAATCGCGGCCAGAAGGGATGCAGAGCAGAAAAGCACCATTTTCGTCCGACGTCGATTTGGCAACCACGTTACCGTTTTTCAGATCGGTGAGTTCGAACGATGCCTGCATTGGTCTTTCGGTGTTGATGTCGGTCACTACCCCTTTAAGGAAGGTAACCGGGTCTGGACGGGCTTCTTTGTAAAGTTCGAAATTGTAAATATCCATGCTTCGTACTTCAAGTCCGCCTGTAGCAAAGTAGGCTTTTTCACCTGAAGCCGAAACAAACAGAAACGCTTCGTCATTATGGGTGTTTATCGGATAGCCGATATTTACGGGGGTCGACCAGGTTAAGTCTTCATTGAGCCGGCAGTAAAAAATATCCAGTCCGCCCATGCCCAAATGTCCGTCAGATGTGAAGTACAGGGTTTTTCCATCGGGATGAAGAAATGGCGACATCTCGTTTCCGCCTGTATTAATATTCGCAGGAAGTACAACCGGTTCTGTCCAATCACCGTCATCGCCCAGATGTGTTACAAAAAGGTCCATTCCGCCATTGCGCGACGAGGTGAAATAAATGGTTTTTCCGTCTGGTGATATGCTTGGTTGGCTGTCCCATTCCTTTGAATTGATTTCATACAGATTCACCGGATAATCCCAGCCGCCTCTGTACCATTCGGACCTGTATAAATCACAACTGCCTTTTCCGGCCTCGCGGTTACAGGCGGTGAAATACAGAATTTTTCCATCAGGCGAAATGGTATGGGCGCCTTCGTTGCCCGCGCTGTTTAGTCTTTCGCTCAGTGGAATTGCGGTTGTCCATTGCCCATCAACAAGCTTGCTTGTATAAAAGTCTTCCTGCATGCTACCAGAGCTTTCCGTAGAAGTGCTTTTGATAAGACGGGTAAAAATGATGGTCGATTCATCAGCAGTGAGTGCAGGCATGTATTCCGAATTCTCTGTATTTATGCCAACTCCAAGTGGTTTCGGATCAAATTCTTTTGGGTTTTTAATTTGGTCTATTGCAAATTTGCACACTTCAATCCCATGCTCTGCCTGCATTTTAGGCCCTGGCTTGGGCGAATATTTCAGAAAAGACTGGAAATGTGACAATGCCTGTTCATATTTACCGGTCTTTATTTCCAGATTGCCTGTAATAAAAAAGGTGGATGGAAAAAAATCAGCATCCAGTGCAATACTCTTTTCATAATACTCGATTGCTTTGGGATAATCCTTTTTTTCCTCATACAAAGTCCCAAGCATGATGTAAGGCTCAATGAATTTTGGATCATACAGAATGGCGCGGTTGAATGAATTCACAGCGTCATCGTAATTGTATCTGTTCAGAAAACTTACTCCCTCATTGTATTCCTTGATCGCTTTTTTGTTTTTCGATGACAGTGTGTTTTCCTGTGCATTCATAAACAGTGGAAGCATTATCAGCAACGTGTATAAAAATATGTTTTTCATGACATCAGGGGATTTTAATGTATTTGTGTGTCTGTACTGATAAACGCCATTGGGGGTGCGTTGTTATGTAGTTTACGAGCATTGGCAATACTTCATTTCGCACACTCCATTCGGGCTGAAGTTGAATAATACAGGAAGGATTTACAAGATTGGCCAGCCCTTCAGCAAAAACCATGTCATTTTCTCCCTGAATGATAACTTTGAGTTCATGCGCCTTTGCAAACCAATAGGGATGAACAGTTACTCCTTTTTTAGGACTAACACATATCCAGTCGAATGAGCCGCTGGGGTTTTCACTCCCAGAAGTTTCCAGGTAAATGAAAATATTGTTTTTGTGCAACTCAGCTGTCAAATAGTCCATGCTCCACTTGAGTGGTTCTCCACCGGTAAGAACAACGGCCCCAAGCTTTGAGTTGACCACATTTTCAACAATACTTTCCGCGGGCATCAGTGGGTGAAGTTCCGGGTCCCACGATTCTTTCACATCACAAAAACTACAGCCCACATCGCATCCGCCCAAACGCACAAACCATGCGGCTTTGCCCGTATTGACACCTTCGCCCTGCAAACTGGAAAACTGCTCCATCACTGGCAGAAATCTGCCATCGTCCTGATTTATTTCTGAATTCATCAGCACAAAGATACAATTTTTTGCTCCTGTTTCAAAGCACAAATCAGTCAGTTTGTCTTTGAAAAAAGCTCGATAGATGTAAAATATATTTGATTGAAAGACGAATTCAGCTGGCGTTGAAAAAGCCATTGGTAGTGCCGAACATTTTGGCGTCTGTTGGACATTTTTAAAGCTGAGGTACGGACCCGGAATCGTTGGGCGCGGTTAAGCCTTTATTCCCGACGATTCCGGGTGGCTTCTTAAAATAGAAAAACGTTACGATATTCCATCGTTCCGGCCGGTTCGAAATCCCTCGAAGGGTTCTGAACCCTTCGAGGGATAATATTCGGCCGGAATATGGAATCGTCGTAACAGCTTCAAAAACAACGATTCCATATCCTCTCGCTCCTTCGTCGCTTTCGGACGATGGAATATTGTTTTTGAAGAAAGCGTTGTTTTGAGACAGCCTCGCTAATATATCGGGAATGCATTCAACATTTTGTTTTCCGTGACAGCCCAATCCATGCCCAACGCTAAGTCGTTGCACGCGGCCTTTCAACTTTACAACTTTATAAACTCTGTCCTACCTGACCACCGTCACATTTCCTTCGCGCTCAATTACAGATTCATCCAGCATGGTAGCTTTGATGTGCCAGAAATAAACACCACTCTGAACGGGTATGCCTTGAAATTCGCCATCCCAGCCAGTATCAATGCTCTTGCTGTCAAATACCTTTTCTCCGTAGCGGTCGTAAATATACCACGACATTGACTTTATGAAATTGCTGCGCACATACAAAACATCGTTTTCCAAATCACCGTTCGGACTGAAAATGTTTGGAACGTAAAGATCTGCTTCACCGCATGGTGTATCTTCGGCATTAATCAGAACACTGCTGGTTTCGGAACAAGAGCGGCTGTCTGAAATAGTCAGCAGGTAAGTATCGGGGGCAAGACCTGTTGTGGTGTCCGAAATCAAACTGCCGTCCAGATCATAGGCATAAGGGGGAGTGCCGCCGTAGATATTTAAAATCAATGTTCCGTCATTCAAATCGGGGCATGTTTCATCGGTAGATGTAAAATCGATAACCGGGATATCAGCTACTTCAATAACTGATGAATCCGTGTCTCCGCATAATCCGGTGATGGTGTAAACAATGGTGGTATTGCCAACACCTGCAACACCCGGATTGAATTCGCCCGTTGCCGCATTTGTGATTCCATCGCCGCTCCAGCTGCCGCCACCCTGTGCTGCAACAAATGAGAACGTAGTGCCGTTCAGGCACACATAAGCTACATCGGTAATCGAGGCATCTGCAAACGGGGTGGTTGAAACCATCACTGTATCCGCATTCTGACAGGTGTTTGCATCGGTAACAGTAACAGAATATGTTCCGGCTGTTGAAACCGAAATGGTTTGCGTTGCAACACTGGTGTTCCAGTTGAATGAAGCTCCTGCATTGGCTGCATCGAGTATTATATTAGTTCCTTCGCAAATATTAGTGTCGTTGCCGAGATCAACAACGGGCAAAGCATGAACGTCGATCTGATGGAAAGCTGTATCAAAACACAGGTTGGCACCAGTAACAATCACATAGACGTCATAGATTCCGGCGACCGAAGACGATACATTTGCAGCAGCGGTGCTCTGTCCGGTTGACCATTGATAGGATGCTCCGCCCGATGCAGTGAGTGTTGTGGAATTGAACTGACATATTTCAGTTACACCCGCAATGGCCGGTATTGGAAGAGGCAAAACGTCGAAACTTACAGAATCGGTGCTGGCACAACCATAAATATCGGTAACAATAACAGTCAGCGTATCTGTTGTCAGCGGAACGAATGTGATACTGGCGCCGGACAAACTGTTTTCCCACGCATATGAAACACCACCCGTTGCGGTAATTGTGATTGGATGACTATAGCAAACTACTGTATCTCCTCCAAAAGCAATGGTCGGATAGGGCTGCACTGCAACCGTGATGGAGTCAGCAAACTTACAGCCATTGGAGCCGGTGAGTTCCAGCTCGTAAGTGTCGGCCGTGCCAATCGTTATCGTTTGGGTGATTGCTCCTGTGCTCCAGTCATAGGCTGCAGCCGCAATTCCCGGTGTGAGTGTTATTGAGGTAAAAGCACAAATTGTGGTATCAGCGCCAAGATTAAATATGGGCTGTGGCAAAACGTTGACTGTGTGGAAAGCTGTGTCGCTGCAGCTGTGAATATCTGTTGCGACCGAATATACTGTATTGCTGCCAGCCGATGACCATACAAAATTGGCACTGGCAGCAGGTGTTCCTGACGACCATAAATACGAAATGCCGCCATTCACGGTCAGTGCTAAAGTATCATTGGTGCAAACGCTTAAATTGCCGCTTATTGCAGGCGTCGGCAGGGCATATACCATGAATTCCAGGCTGTCTGTCTTTGTACAGGTCAGCGCATCAGTGACTGTAACCGCAATAGTGTCAAGCCCGCTTGCGGTGGGCGTAAACGTGATGGTGGAAGTGTTTAATCCATTGCTCCACAAATAAGACGTACCAGTCGGCGCTGTTGCTGTCATCGTTATGGACGATTCAAAGCAGGTTGTGTCGGCTCCGCTGAAAGTAATGACAGGTAATAACTGAATGGCAACATCAATGGTATCCGCATATTTACAGGTATTTCCGTCTGTCAGTTGCAGCGAATAGCTGTCTGCGGAGTTTACTGTAATGGATTGCGTTGTCGCACCTGTGCTCCAGTTGTAGGTTGCGCCTGCAATTTCAGGATCCAGCGGAATCGATGTTAGGTCGCAAATGATGGTGTCCGGCCCCAGATTAAAGGTTGGCAATGCCAGAACGGTGGCTGTATAAAAAGCAGTGTCGCTGCATGCATGAATATCCTTTGCAATGGTGTAATAATTATAAGTCCCCATACTGTTGAAAGGAATGTCAACGGCTGTAGTAGTAGCGCCTGTGGACCAAACATAGGATATACCGCCGCTTGCAGTGAGTGTTGTGGTGTCATGCAGACACGGGGTAACATCGCCGGCAATCGTTGGAAGCGGCAGCGCGTATACCATGAATTCAAGACTGTCAGTTTTTGTACAGGTCAGCGCATCGGTGATTGTAACCGCAATGGTGTCAAGCCCGCTTGCGGTGGGCGTAAACGTGATGGTAGAAGTGTTCAATCCGTTGCTCCACATATAGGAAATGCCGGTTGGAGCAGTTGCTGTCATCGTTATCGATGATCCAAAACAAGTAGTGTCGGCACCGCTGAAAGTGATGACTGGAAGCGGCTGTACAGCAACATTGATGGTGTCGCTGAAATGGCAGTTGTTGGCATCGGCAAGGTCGAGCGAATATGTATCAGCCGATGAAACATCCAGTGTTTGTGTTACGGCTCCTGTGCTCCAGTTATAGCTTGCACCGGCTATTCCGGGATCAAGCGTAATGGTGGTAAGGTCGCAGATGATGGTATCGTTTCCAAGCCAGAATTCAGGCAGATTAGTTACCGTCGCCGTAAAAAATGCGGTATCGGAACAACCGTTCACGTCGGTGGCAATGACGTTGTAGTCAAATGTTCCGGTGTTGTTCCAGGCAATATCAATGGCGGGCGTTGTAGCCGTTGTGGACCAAACAAATGAAACGCCGCCGCTTGCCGAAATACTTGTGGTATCGTACAGACAGGGCGTATTGTCTCCGGTTATAAGTGGCACCGGTAATGGATAAACCGTTGTTTGAATGCTGTCTTGTGTTGTGCAGCCAAAGCTGTTCGTTACGGTCACTGTGAGAATCTCGCTGGCTGCGGGCAGGAATGAAATACTGTCGGTTGTAAATCCGTTTTCCCACACGTAGTTTACACCGCCATCAACACCGAGATGCATGGAATCGTTGAGGCAAACCATGGAATCGCCGGTGAAAGTGATTACTGGTAATGGCATAACCTTTACCACAAAAGTATCGCGCTCCACACAGCCCCAGAGATGAGTGGCAGTCACAATATAGGATGTGTCGGCAGTAATGGTCTGAATGATGGTGTCGTTTACCGATCCGGTATTCCAGGTGTAAGTGAAACCGCCTGTAGTTACCAGCGTGTCGGGCAGCCCGTAGCAGACTGAATCTAATCCGGCAATGGAGTTGAAATTTTCCGGGCAGGGAATGAATTTCATGATTACCGCATCGCGGTTTCCGTTGCCAGTACCATTGTTATTAATCTGGTTGTCAAAATAAGAAGTGCCCGGTGTCAGATCAAATAATGGATGATTTTGAGATTTTGTAAACCCAACCGCAAAAACATGATCAGATGGAGATACCCTTACATCCCTTAATTCATCATCATAGCTGCCACCAAGATAGGTTGCCCATCTGAGTGTGAAGTTTGAATCCAGTTCAAGTAAAAATTCATCGTAAGCTCCGGTATTTGAATTTTTAAAATATGAACCATCATTAGGATTAAGTGTAAGCAAGCCGGTTCCAGGCGTGTTCGTTGCACCAACAACGTATAAATTTTTACGAGAGTCAAAAGTTATTCCTTTTGCAGCATCATTTACGGACCCACCATAAAAGCTCGAGTAACGTTGTTGTCCGTTATTACCGAATCTTAAAATTACGGCATCAGCCCCCCCTCCTTTAATAGCCTGATAAAAGGAGGCGCTTATGTTATTAACAACAGGGAAATCAACCG
The DNA here is from genome assembly GCA_001769275.1 of Bacteroidetes bacterium GWF2_43_63. Lineage (NCBI taxonomy): Bacteria > Pseudomonadati > Bacteroidota > Bacteroidetes bacterium GWF2_43_63. The sequence goes on from MEOQ01000040.1 coordinate 95,117, forward strand.
ATGCAGAAGAGCCAGTAAGCAACCAACCGTCATTAAAATCACAGATTATATCATTTATAAAATCATTTCCAGTGCCACCATAACATGTTTGCCAGGAAATCTGCCTCGATGTATTGAAAAGAGTGATTCCGTAATCAACTCCGCCGCTAAAAGCTTGCTGATAGCATCCGGGCAGCGTGTTTACCAATGGCAGATCTGAAGAAGTGCAGGCATAGGCTAACCCAAGCCGGCCGGATGAATCTATATCACAATAAACATCTTTCTCATCCACTGTCGCGCCTAACAGCGTACTCCAGCTCATAGAAAACGTTGTGGTAAACTCTGTGACAAAAACATCGTAGACCGAGAAAGTATTTTGAAAGTATGCCCCTGGCAAATTGACAAGCGGAAAGTCAGTTGCATCGGAGTAAGTATTTCCAACAACAATCAGCCGAGAACCATCAAAAGAGCAGTCATTTGCGTGATCATAATTGGATGTTCCTCCAAGATATGTTGCCCAGATACGCGTATCCATGGGGCCGAAAGTGATGATGAAACCATCTTTGGTTCCACCAAGGGTGTTATCGAAATAAGAGCCCGGAATTCCGGAATTCAGTGTTGGAAAATCAAAAGAAGTTGTTCCTCCGACAATCATCATAATGGTTCCGTTGTAAAAAAGATTACTGGGTTTGTCATCCAGTGCACCCCCGTAATATGAAGACCAGACGCGGATTCCGTCCTCGGTGAATTTCACGATTCCAACATCAACCGTCCCTGCGAAGGCGCCCTGATAAAATGAGGGAGCACCGGCATTGAGAACAGGAAAGTCGGTGGATGAAACTTCCATCAGTACATAGATGTAGCCGTTGTTGTTTCGTTCCATCACAATGGCCAGATCGTTTCCGGTGCCGCCATAATAGGTTCCCCACACCAGAGGCGGGTCGATAATCAGGGTTTCGCCGTCTTTCAGCTCCGGCATTTTTTCCAGCTGATAGCTGAGAATATTTTCATCAAGACTGGCATTCACACCAACGCTGATGCCAGTGGAGGTAAAGGACTCGATTTTATTTTCCTTCAAGGCTCCCAGCGAGGTTTCGATCAACAGACTATTTTCCTTCAGCGTTATTTTGTCCTGTCCTTCGAATTTCATTTTTATCTGCGACATATCAGCGCCGGCATGCAGTATGAAATTGTATTTGAGAAAATCTTCCTCAACCACAAACTGCCAATCGATGCCCGGATAAATATTTTTGAGAGTGACTGACTGAACCGGGCGCATATGTTCGAGTCCCTCTGGTACCAGCTCGTTGTAAAAACTTACGGTTCCGGTTTTTGAATAAACAATTTCAATATTTTTTTTATCGATGCTGGCTCCAACCGGAGTTGCATCTACGCGGTGCCATTGAATTTCCTTCAGCGGGGCAGGCCGGTCTGACATTATGGGATCATAAACCGCCTGTTCGTCCTCGATTCCGCGTTTAAACACATACGTTATTCCATCATTGGTCAGATAGAAATCGATTCCGGGGGTTGTCATGCTAAACAGCACCTGCGTGGCCGGCGTACCGTCGGAATTTGAAACCTGTCCGAGGTTTTCAATCAGATACGGGCTTTGTCTGCCGAATTCAGCAGTCTGAGCAAAAAGAGATCCCGAAAAAAGTAGAATAATAGCTACATTCAATAATCGCATAGTGTTCATATTACTGCGTTAAGACAATTATATTAATGGAACGTTGCAGGGCAAAGTTAGAACTTTTCCATTTACCCCTCGAAGGGTTTGAAACCCTTCGAGGGGTTTAAGTACCCTTCGAGAGGTGATAACAAAATCGTACTTTTGCAAAAAAATTGCAATGCAACGATACAGCAAAACACAACTGTTCTCACTGGTTGAAAAAATATTTCTCAAAGCCGGTTGTTCAGCCGACAATGCCCGGACGGTAGCCAATATGTTGATAGCTGCAGAAATGCGTGGCATTCCAAGCCATGGACTGATGCGGATCAAAGATTATATTGGTCTCTGGCAGAAAGGGCGCATCAACATGAATCCGGAGCTGAAAATAGTTCACGAAACTCCCTCTACGGGCACCGTGGATGGCGATCTGGCGCCAGGGATGATTGCCGGAAAATTCGCCATGGAGCTGGCCATCCGCAAGGCGGAGCAGGTGGGCTCGGGCTGGGTGGCCGTGCGCAATTCAAATCATTTTGGCATTGCTGGTTTTTACACCATGATGGCCGCTGAAAAGGATATGATTGGATTTGCAATGACCAATGCAAATGCACTGGTGGCTCCCACTTTCAGCATCGACCGCATGCTCGGAACCAACCCTATCGCGTTTACGATTCCGGGCAAGGAAGAGCCGGCGTTTACGGCAGACTTTGCTACAACGCCCATTGCCCGCGGTAAGCTGGAGCTCATGGAAAAGCAGGGTAAAGAGTCCCCGCAGGGTTTTGTGCAGGATGCTGAAGGGAAAGCAACCAACGATCCTTCAGTACTTCGGCGTGGTGGAGCTATTCTTCCGCTGGGAGGCGATTATGAACACGCCAGTCACAAAGGATTTTGCATGGGAGCCATGGTCGATATTTTATCAGCAATATTGTCAGGTGCCAATTTCGGACCTTTCGTGCCACCGCAGGTTGCTTATCTCGATCCAAAACCTGGTGCTCCGGGAGCGGGACTTGGACATTTTTTCGGCGCAATCCGCATCGACGGGTTCCGGCCTGCAGACGAGGTTAAGGAGTACATGGACCTTTGGATCAGAACATTCCGCCAATCGAAAGCTGCCGAAGGAAGAGAACATGTGATTATTCCCGGAGAGCCGGAGCTGTCACGTGAGCAGGAATACCTGCGTGACGGCGTACCCGTTGTTCCGCAAGTGTGGCAGGAACTGGTTGCCACCGCTTTATCACTAGGCATAGCTGAAGAAAACCTCCTGGCCTGACAAAACGACACTCAGAAGCCCGCTGGCAAACTTTTTGACAGCCACGCGCGCGAATAAATTGATAGATGTTTCAATATGAAATTTGGAAAAAAGAAAGAGAAAATGAGCGACAACGAAGAACTGAAAAATCAGGATCAACAACCTGTTGAGAATCCTGAGCAGAAAGAAACGGAATTGAATGAAGGTGAAACAAACACCGGCGACGAAAAGCAATGTCCCGATGTGGTAATAGAAACAATGGAAAGCCTGCAGATGAAAGCAAATGAATGGCAGGATAAATACACCCGGCTTTTTGCAGATTTCGAGAATTATAAAAAACGGATGCGCCAGGAACGTTTTGACCTGCTGCAATCTGCCGGATCAGAGCTGATGCTTGACATTTTACCGGTAATCGATGATTTCGAACGCGGCTTGGCAAGTCTGGCAACAGCCACCGAAATTGAAGCAGTGAAGCACGGATATGAACTTATCTACAACAAGCTTTTAGGCATCATGAAGCAGAAAGGACTGGAGTCGATGGAATCGGTGAACGAGGTGTTTGATACCGACTTCCATGAAGCCTTGACAATGGTTGAAAATCCTGAAATGAAGGGCAAAGTGGTTGAGGTTGTCGAAAAAGGATATACAATGCGGGGCAAAGTGCTGCGCTATGCAAAAGTAGTTGTTGGAAATTAATACTGAAAAGAGTGAGTAAACGCGATTATTACGAGGTACTTGGTGTCTCGAAAAATGCTACAGCCGATGAGTTGAAAAAAGCTTACCGGCAGATGGCCATCAAGTACCATCCTGACAAAAATCCGGATGATAAGACTTCGGAAGATAAATTCAAGGAAGCAGCCGAAGCGTATGAAGTACTGAGCAATCCCGACAAGCGTCAACGGTACGATCAGTTTGGCCATGCAGGCATGAACGGCTCTGGTGGCTATGGTGGTGGCATGAGCATGGATGATATCTTCAGCAATTTCGGAGATATTTTTGGTGACTTTTTTGGGGGCGGATTCAGTGGATTTGGCGGTGGATTCGGTCGCAGCCGTTCATCGCAACGCGTTCCGCAAGGATCGAATCTTCGAATCAGGGTGAAGCTAACGCTCGAAGAAGTTTCCAATGGCGTAGAGAAGAAAGTTAAAGTAAACAAGAATATTCATTGCGAAAGTTGCAATGGAAGCGGCGCCCGTTCAGGAAGCAAGCCAACAACCTGTACCACCTGTCAGGGTTCCGGCCGCGTGATGCGTGTGACCAATACATTTCTTGGGCAAATGCAGACAGCTTCTACTTGTCCGCATTGCAACGGAGAAGGAACGATTATTACAGACCGTTGTCCGACCTGTTCCGGATCTGGACTTACAAAAGGTGAGGAAGTGATTTCAATAAAAATTCCTGCCGGCGTCGAAAACGGCATGCAACTCAGTATGTCGGGCAAAGGCAATGCTGCTCCCCGAGGAGGAATTCCAGGCGATCTGATCGTTTTGATTGAAGAAATTGAGCATGAATTTTTCAAGCGCGACAATATAAATTTGCTGTACGAACACAATGTGTCCTATGCCGAAGCCGTGCTCGGTACGCAGGTCGATGTTCCCACGCTCGACGGAAAGGCCAGAATAAAAATTCCAGCTGGCACCACGCCCGGAAAAATGTTCCGGCTTAAAGGAAAGGGATTGCCTGCGCTCAACAGTTATGGACGCGGCGATCTGATTGTCAGCATTAATATCTGGGTTCCGCAATCGGTTACGAAAGATGAAAAATCTTTCCTGGAGCAAATGAACACCAAGAGCAGTTTCCAGCCCGACAATACGCAGAAGAAAAAATCGTTTTTCGACCGGATGAAGGAATATTTTGATTAACCTTGCACTATGATTTATTTCGAAGCACAGGATGTTTGTAAAAATTTCGCCAATCATACGGCGCTGGATCGGGTCTCGATTCAGGTAAAGGAGCAAAGTATTTTTGGTTTGCTTGGCCCCAATGGCGCCGGAAAAACCACCCTGATCAGAATAATAAATCAGATTATTGGTCCCGATAGCGGTCGTCTGTTGATCAAAGGTCATCCACTCGATGAGCAGCATACCGAGGATATTGGTTATCTGCCCGAAGAACGCGGATTGTATAAAAAGATGAAAGTTGGGGAGCAGGCGCTGTACCTGGCTCAGCTGAAAGGAATAAGTAAGTCGGATGCATATCTGCGGCTGAAACAATGGTTTGAGAAATTTGGTATCGAAGACTGGTGGAATAGGCGTGTTGACGAGCTTTCTAAAGGTATGCAGCAGAAAGTTCAATTCATAATTACGGTGATTCATGCTCCGTCGCTGCTTATTTTCGATGAGCCTTTCAGCGGCTTCGATCCTATCAATGCTGAAATGCTTAAGGAAGAAATTCTGCAACTGAAGGAAAAGGGTGCAACAATCATTTTTTCGACACACAACATGGCTTCGGTTGAAGAGCTTTGCGATGATATTGCTCTGATCAATCAATCAAAAGTTATTCTTTCAGGAAATGTCCAGCAAATTAAAAAACAGCACAGTTCAAACATCTACCAATTGAAATTGCGTGGTGTTTCCAACTGCGATGATTCTAGGTTAAGCCCGCTGGGAATTATCAGTGCAATTGAGCATAAAGAGGATTTTTGTTCTTACAGAGTTGAGCTCAATCCGGGTGTCAATTCAAACGACTTGCTAAAAGCTTCGATGGAAATTGGTCATGTAACTTCTTTTGAGGAATTGATGCCATCGATGAATGATATTTTTATTTCGGAAGTAACCGGAAACAAGATCCATAAAAAAAGCCGGAAATGAAAAAAATTCTTATAATTCTCAGAAGGGAATATCTCTCCAGGGTTCAGAAAAAATCATTCATTGTAATGACTATTCTTGGACCGATTCTCATGGCGGCTTTGTTTGTTGTTCCCGTGTATCTGGCCAATGTGTCCGATCAGCATAAGAAAATTGCCGTGCTTGATGAAACCGGGTTGTTTCAAAACAAATTTCCGAATTCGAACAAAGCTGTTTTCGAAAATATATATATGTCGTATCAGGCTGCCAGCGAAAATCTGGAAGGCCTTGGATATGACGCGGTGCTCTACATTCCTGAATCGGTAATTAATAACCCGAATTCTGTAAAAATGAGTTCGCAGAAGGACATGGGATTTGGCATTGTTGATCTGATTGAAGGTGTGATCAAACAGGAGCTCGAAGCGCACCGGCTCTCGCTTTCAGGTATTGATAAAAAAATTCTGGAAGACGTGAATGTCAATGTGAAAATCAGCACGTTTATCATGCGTGAAGGCGAGGAGGAACAGAGCTTTTCCGAAATCAGCTATATCCTTGGAATGCTTGGTGGAATTCTGATTTACACATTCATTTTCCTGTATGGTTCGCAGGTGATGCGGGGTGTTATTGAAGAAAAAACAAACCGTATTGTGGAGGTTATTGTCAGCAGCGTGAAGCCATTTCAGCTGATGCTTGGAAAAATTGTCGGCGTTGCATTGGTTGGGTTGACTCAGTTTGTTCTCTGGATCGGATTGACAGCGGTGATTGTTTTCAGTCTGCAGCAAATCAATCCTGAAATGTTTAAATACAAAGAACCTCCAAAAGTTGTTGTTCAGGACAAAGGCCTTTCGCAAACCGATATTGCTTCGCAGCAGGAATCCTTACAGCTTACCCAAAGCAGATCCAATCAGATTCTTGAGGGTGTTTCCCATATTCAATTCGGGAACATTCTGATTATTTTTATATTCTATTTTCTTTTCGGCTATTTGCTGTATGCATCCATGTTTGCAGCAATCGGATCGGCGGTTGATAACGATGCCGATACGCAGCAATTTATGCTGCCCGTAACGGTGCCCCTGATTCTCGCGCTGGTCAGTCTGAATTTCGTTCTCAATAATCCCGATGGGCCTGTGTCGTTCTGGCTTTCAATGATCCCATTCACTTCGCCCATTGTCATGATGGCGCGCATTCCATTCAATCCGCCTGTCCCTCTTTGGGAAATTGGATTGTCTATGCTTTTCCTGATTGCTGGTTTTATTGTCACAACCTGGATCGCCGGTCGCATCTACCGCACCGGAATTCTGATGTATGGGAAAAAACCAACCTTGAAGGAATTGTTTAAGTGGATGAAGTATTAGAAGCTGAGGGAATGGTCACGCGTTAGAGTCACGCGTCAGGAGACGCGCGCCCAGGTCGAGGTCAAGGTTGAGAGGCCGAAGGCATAAATAAAGCTACGATGTACAAAAAGCGCCAACGGCGCTGCAGATATTAGCCCGGAGCAAAGCTCCGTGAATAATAAAATCCGCGAAGCCCCATGATGATGTTTATTTTCAATTCGGTTTCAATCATTTTCCAAACAAGCGAAATTTCGTAGCTTTGTTTTATCATGACTATTAAAGAATACCATAAGTGCTTATCCGATGCGCTGCAGGCCGCAGCCAATCCGGTTGTTGCAGCAGGTGCAAAAAAATATATGAAAGATCAATCCGAATTTTTCGGAGTGGGATCACCGCTGCGCAAGGAAATTCTGGGCGACTTTCTGAAAACAAACAAACTGCCGGACATAAAGAATATACCTGCGTTTGCTGAACTTTGCTGGAATTCTCCGCAGCGCGAAATGCAGTATTGCTGCATGGAAATCATGTTTCGGGTGCGTAAAAAAATTACACCTGAGCATATTCCTCTTTTCGAAAAGCTAATCCAGAACAAAGGTTGGTGGGATTCAGTTGATTTTATTGCGCCGTCGCTGGCAGGTTTTGTTCTGAAAAATAATCCTGAAATTATCGATGATGTTGTTTCCCGTTGGCAGAACCACGACAATATGTGGATGCGCCGTTCAGCCATTTTGCATCAGCTGAAATATAAAAATGACACGAATGAAAAACGCTTATTTGAAACTTGCAAAAAGTTGGCTCACGAAAAGGAATTTTTCATCCGCAAAGCCATTGGCTGGGCGCTGCGCGAATACAGCAAAGTGAATCCTGAAGCTGTGAAACAGTTTGTTGCCCGCACCGAATTATCTGGCCTGAGTCAGCGCGAAGCGTTGAAAAGAATACAATAATTTCTGCTCTATTTTGGTGGCAATATCAATACTTTCATTAATTTTGGAATTATGAAATACACTTTTTTAGTATTAGCAATTCTTTTTGTCTCATGTAAAAATCAGAAAAACATGAAATCCGAAAAAACTGAAATCGGCACCATCCTGTATGAATATCAGGCTTCGTCAGTGGCACCGCAATATCATCGCAGCTACGAGCTGTTGGTAACCAAGAATGAAATAAAAGTAAAAGTCGATAGCTACGGCACAATACTGACCGATACTTCGATTGCAATTACCAATATTCAGTTTTTCGAAATAGTTGAATTTTACGATTCACTCGGTTTCAAAAATATTCCTAAAAAAGACAATAAAGGCTGCGTAGGTGGAACCGGTGCTGTTTTGAAAGTACATGACACCAATGATACATTAATTTTTGATGGTCACATAAGCTTTTGCGGAGGACAGGAATTTGGCACTATGGAAGGCGACGTGAAAAAATTGTCAGAAAAAATCAGATCATTTATACCTGATTTCGAATCTTTGCTGAAGCGCGACTGGAAGCCGGAGGGAATGGATGAATAATATTCTTGCAAATCTGCATCGCTTCGAAGTAAAAGATGAAGATTTCGATCATCAGTCATTTTTACATGGTCGGCTACACACACATCGGGTGATGGCCTGGGTGTGCGTACTGGCTCAAAAACTGAATATGGACGGGCAGGGCAGACTTGCTTTTTTTGCCGCCAAAGTGCATGATCTGGGACGTCTGACCGACGGCCGGGAACCAGGCCACGGGCTGCGTTCCGCTGATGAATTTCTGCCATACTATCGAGGATTATTCGAAGAATTTGGTTTGCAGAAATGCGATTATTTAACGGTGTACAATGCTGTGAAATGGCATTCAAAATCGGAAGAGCCAGCTGCAGAAACTGAAAATATTGATGTGATACATCTGCTGAAAGATGCTGATGGACTCGATCGAGTGCGGCTTGGTGACGATGAACCGGACATCCGCTTTTTCAGAAATGAAATTTCAAAAAGGTTTGCTTCACAAGCGCGACAATTGCATGACATCACCGAGGCGGAGCCGACCATATCGCTGCAGGAAATTGTGGCGCTGGCGTTTGAATTGTCGAAATAAGTTCACGGCCACGGAATGCAAATCCGCGTCAGTGCTAAAAAAATGGCTCGGATTACAAATGCGAGCCATTTTTTATTTCATTTCAAATATTATTTCGGAAGCTGTTTCGATTTTTTGTTTTTAGTAATGCGGGCGATGAGGAACCATACCAACGCACCGGCCAGCCAGAGCGGCCAGAGAGTGATCAGTCCGAGTACAAACAATTGCAGAACCTGCCAGCCGCGATTCAATGCATGCATCAAATTTCGTCCGAATCCGGGCTTGTAAGAGTCAATCTTATCTTCGTCTGCAAGCATGACATGACGGGTTTTGTCGCGACCGTATAAATGCAAGGTAATGGTTGCGTAATTCACCTTGTCATCCAGTTCCATGCGTTCAATCAATGATTCGTCGTTCTGAATCTGCTTCTGAAGTTGTGACTCCATTGCCGCCAGGCGGTCGCCTGTGTTTCCTGTGGTTGTCAATCCGCTCACCTGCATATTATACAGGTCGAGACGTTTCTTCTCCAGTTGCTTGCGCAGGTACGACAGACTAACGTCTTCAGCTTTGATGTTGCGATAGTCGAGAAAATCAATCATCGGCACTAGACATTTTAATGTGGTGTCCATATTTCGTACTGGAACACGAACGATCATTTCATTCGTAAAATGATAAGTGGTGGTTTCTACCAGCGAATCAGGGCTGACACGCGTGGTTTCCTTGTTCGAAATTTCGCTCGATAAATAAGTGCTTGCTGTGTAGCCACCATGTTTTTTTACCAGATCTTCGATGGCATACGAGGTTCCTGTAACGTCAAGGGTGCGGAATTTTAGCTCAGCTGTGCGAATGAGCTTGTGTGTTGAATCGAATTTGCTCATTTGTGCAGCAGATGAAGACACCATTGCAGCATAATCGTCTTTGGCATCTTTATCAGCTGTTTTTTTTGAACCATCAGATGTCGCTGTAGACGATGCATAGCCGCTCTGTTCCATTTCTTCGGCAGGCGCTTCTTCTTTGCTTATTTCATCAATTGTCGGCGCCTCATTGTTTTTTTGGTTCCCGTCGTAGCTCTTCTTGCCGCCACAGCTGAATGCTACCAATGTCACAATGATCAATGTGACAATCAGATTTCTTGTTTTCATGGGTTTCAGGTTTTAAGGTTTTGGTTTATTGGTACTAAAAGTAACATTTTCTCAGATGAAATATTGCAATTAATTCATAAAAGCTTTTTTGTTTCATTATATAGCTGTTTATCAGTTGTAATTAGTTGTTTAAAAATATCAATATAATGTGTATTATATCAGCTACATCGATAAAAAGTTTGATATAACATGCTAAATATGTATATTTGCACTCAAATTTAAATTCAACTGTTATGAAAAATCTGAAAATTTTTGCTGTTCTTCTTTTAGTTATGGGAATGATAGCTGTTTCATGCGAAGGTCCTGAAGGTCCGCGCGGACCAGCCGGTACTGCCGGAACCAATGGCACTGATGGAAATGCAAATGTGATTGTATGCGGTTTCCCAGGGGATACGATGACTACTGCACATCAGTACAATTACCTGATTTTACCAGTTTCGGCCGGCATGATGGATTCTTCTTTAATCATTCCCTATCTTCACCAGTACAACTGGTATCCGGTTGGCGGACTGGGCTATGGTGGCTACTACAATACCCGGTACTGGATTACTTCATTATACAATGAAGTTGGCGTGGCTATTACAAACCCTGATGGGTCTTCATATACAGGCGCTGACCAGATATGGGATTCATTACGAGTTTTTATAATCCCGGCCAGTCAGTTCCATGCTGCTGAATCCAAAGTGAATTTTGCCAATTACTACGAAGTCGAAGACTATTTCAGTCAGAAATAATCCATACTTTTTTAGAAATAAAGCCTGCTGATGTTTTATCGGCGGGCTTTATTATTTTATAAAAATTCCTGAAGCAGCTGTTAATCGAAATAGTACAACAAAACAGGCGCAGAAATCTCCGCGCCTGTTTTTAAGGTTATGAATTGTTGATCGAAAGGGTTAAGCGAGTTTTACTTTGAGATTGATTGTTGTATTCAGCAGTCCCGAAATAGGGCAGGTCTCCTTGGCAATCAAGGACAGTTCCTGAAATTTGGCTGCATCAATTCCGGGGACATTTCCAGTAAGATCCAAATTGATTTCGGTGATTTTCCCGTCTTCGAAAACAATACCTGATTTTGTATCCAGACTGGTCGGTGTAAATCCGTTTTCGCCCAGCACAAAACTGAGTTTCATGGTGAAACATCCTGCATGAGCCGCTGCTATCAGCTCTTCGGGGTTGGTCCCAATGCCTTCTTCGAAGCGTGAGCTGAATGAATATTGAGTGTTGTTTAAAACGGAGCTTCCTGTTGTCAGCGTTCCTTTGCCTTCTTTTCCCGATCCCTGCCAGTTGGCGCTTGCTTTACGTGTGAATTTCATGGTGTTTGTATTTTAAAATTGTCTGTTTTTATTGTTTATGCAAAATTACCTTTTATGAGTGAATTCTACAGACTGAAATGACAAATATCAGCTCTCGTAAAAATCAATCTGGTGTTCTTATCGGCTTTGCTGCTGTTCGTATCAAAAAGAAGCCTATGCTTCCGGCAACCAGCGAGGAAACAAGAATTACGAATTTGGTGTTGCTTATGATGGAGGAATCGGTAAAAGCCAGAATTGTAATAAATATCGACATGGTAAAACCGATCCCCGCCAGAAAACCAGCTCCCAGCAACGATTTCCAGCTGATATCGTCAGGTAGTCTTGCCAATTTCATTTTTACAGACAGAAAGCTGAAAACAATTACCCCAAGTGGTTTGCCTATGATTAATCCTGCAGAGACTCCGATGGCATAGTATTCTGAAAAGAGTTTGCCCAGGTCAGGACTGATTATGATAGCGGTGTTGGCAAGCGCAAAAAGAGGTACAATACCAAATGAAACAGGTATATGAATGGCATGTTGCAGCTTCCATGACGGAGATTTTTCGTCGCCTTTGCCAAACGGAATGACAAAAGCTAGTAATACGCCTGCAATCGTGGCGTGAACTCCTGATTGAAGCATAAAATACCACATTGCCACTCCCCCGATGAGATAAATCAAAAGGTGGTTTATTTTGATAATTCTAAAAAACAGCAACAGGGCAAATATGCCGAAAGCAGCAGCCAGCGCTGACAACAAAATGGTGTTTGTGTAGAAAATTGCAATTACGATGATTGCTCCAAGGTCATCTATTACTGCCAGCGCTGTCAGAAAAACCTTTAGTGAAACGGGCACACGGTTTCCGAGCATCATTAAAACAGCCAGCGCAAAAGCAATATCGGTGGCAGTCGGTATTCCAAACCCGGAGCTGGTTGATGTGCCTGCATTAAAAAATGTATAAATGGCTGCGGGTACTGCCATGCCCCCGATAGCTGCAAATATTGGCAGCAGCGCATCGCGGGGATTCGACAATTCACCTTTGTATATTTCGCGCTCAAGCTCAAGACCAATCATAAGAAAAAACACCGCCATCAGCCCATCGTTGATCCAGTGTTCAATGCTCATGATCCCGATTTTGGTCTGCCATAAAGCGATATAGTTTTCTCCGATTACCGAGTTTGAAATTAAAATGGATACAAATGTTGCGATAATCAGCAGCATGCCACTGCCTTTTTCGCACATACAGAATTCCTTGAACAGCCTCGTTGCAAGCATACAAATTACTTATTGAATGGTGATTTCAAAAAAGCTTTTTCAAGTTCATCGGCAATATCAGCGGGATTTGTCAACGGCATGTCCCGGCTGTATATTGAATAATCAAGCAGTTCTGATTTCTTCATTTTTTCAATCAACGGAAGTTTTGTTCTGTTGGTCGTTTCAATATGATTGCCCTTGTCATCCACAATAATAATTTTTGGAAAAAACACTTCTTTGCGTCCGATAAAACGATTCATTATTTCTACGGCTTCTTCGTATTCTTTTTTCTTTGCACGGCCTAATGATTCGTATCGCAGAATTGTCTTGCCGTCCCACGTATTAACCATCGCAAAACTTTCCGAAATTTTTTCATCGATATTCTCATTGTTGTTCAGTGTGTCGTGCCCAGAGGGCATCAGCAGCACTTTTCCGCCGCCTCCTTCAATATTCACCGCGTAGCGGGGCATGGTGACACCCGAAATCCATCCCTGCAAATGTTTCATGTATATTTTACCAACCTGTACAGGGGTAATGAAATGGACAATCCCTTTTTCTTTGTGACACTGTAACAAATAATATGGATGAACACCAATCCAGAACATGCGGCGGAAAGTTTCCGCCAGCGTTTTATAGTAATCATTTACATGATTTAGCAGAACCGTCTGATTTCGTATTGTGAAACCGTGATTTCGTATACGCCGCACACAGGCAGCCATCTCTGCTGTAATTTCATGATAGTGATTGATGTGTGTCATGAAATACACATATTTTTCAACCCCATTGTTGTATCGGTTCGACGCGGTATTAATCAGGTCAAGCAAATCATCGGTTACAGCCATGGGCATTACTACCGGAACACGTGTTGCAATCCTGATGACTCTCAAATGGTCTATTTTACTCAGTTCTTCCAAAATATATTGTAGTCGTTGACGCCCAACCATAAGCGCGTCGCCGCCTGTTACCAGGACTTCGTTTATATTGCTGTTCTGTGAAATATAAAACAAACCTTTGTCTATTTCTGTCTTGTTTACTTCATTGGTGCAATCGAGCGATTTAGCACGCTGGCAATGAACACAATACGATGCACAGCTGGTGTTTTGTGCCACAAAAAGTGCAACCCGGTTTGGATATCGCTGATACGCTGCGCCGAAACTACGGCTGCCTTCGCTCATGGCACCTTCGGCTCCGGTGTCCGGAAAAAAGAGGTTTGCCGGAGTGGGGACACTTTGCCAGAAAATCGGGTCCAGCCTGTGTTTTTCTTTCTCGCCGGGAAGCAATTTCGGATGAAATGGATCTTCCTGCATCAGCGATGCGTAATAAGGCGTTATGCGAAGAGGCTCTTTGCCCTCATTGCGCATAGTTTGCAGTGTGCGCTCAATTTCTGAAGCCTGATAATCACTGAGTTTTATTATTTTTCGAAGCTGAGTTACTGTGCGGATGGAATTTTTTTGCTGCCAGCCGGCATCGTTCCATTGCTCTTGTGAAATGTCTTTCCAAAGTTCAATTTGATTATATTGTCTTGGTTTGTACAAGAAATTTTGATCTTTCATTAAATCCTTTCCGTTGCTGATTCTCGGTTAATATTTGATTGATTTATGTCTGAATGTTTGTCAGCGTATTATAAAGCTGATAATCAATGCAGTTGTTAATGCATTGACGAAAATAATACTTTTTTTTGATTTAACCAAATTTCATGAATGTGTTTTTAAAGTCAATTATAAAGTAAAAGAGCTACTTAGAGTGAATTTATCCGACAACAAACGGTTACAAATAATTAAATCCGTTTACAAACGAAAGTAAGTACTTATTAACCGGATCAGGTAATGAAAACCATATACTTTTGTCAGCGAAATGTTGAAAACAAATTTCTTGTGCATTACATTATAAGTAGTAATTTTAAACCAAATTTCCCGAATATGGAAAAAGGCATGCAGGCACCCGATTTTTCCTTCAAAAACAGTGAAGGAAACGAGCAAAAACTAAGCGATCTCAAAGGCCGCAAGGTAATCCTGTATTTTTATCCGAAGGATTCCACTCCCGGTTGTACGGCTGAGGCCTGTGATTTCCGCGACAATTACAACATGTGGTTGAAAAAAGGATATGAGGTAATTGGAATCAGCGCTGACAGTGATGCTTCGCACATGAAATTTGCAGAGAAACATTCCTTGCCTTTTCCATTGGTGGCGGACATCGATAAAACCATCATAAAGGCGTACGGAGTCTGGGGCCCGAAAAAATTCATGGGCCGGACATTCGATGGCATTCTACGCACCACTTTCATTATTGATGCAGAAGGCAAAATCGAAGAAGTGATTTCGAAAGTTGAGACAAAAGCCAGTACGGCACAAATTCTTGAATTATTAAAATAAACACGATATGAGCAAAGAGAAAGAGAAAAAAGAAGAAAATTCGGTTCAATCCGAAAAAATGAAAGCGTTGCAATTAACCATTGAGCGACTTGACAAGACTTATGGCAAAGGATCAGTCATGAAACTGGGCGATTCTCCCATCGAAGAATTAGAGGTAATCTCTACGGGCAGCGTCGGAATCGATCTCGCTATTGGCGTGGGTGGATTTCCCCGTGGTCGTGTTGTTGAAATTTACGGACCGGAAAGTTCAGGAAAAACCACATTGGCCATACATGCTATTGCCGAAGCGCAGAAAAAGGGCGGAATCGCTGCATTTATTGATGCTGAACATGCTTTCGACATCACTTATGCAAAAAGACTGGGTGTTGATGTTGAAAACCTGCTGATTTCGCAGCCCGACAATGGAGAGCAGGCACTTGAAATTACCGAAAACCTTATTCGAAGCGGTGCCATTGATATCATTGTGATTGACTCAGTTGCTGCCTTGACTCCAAAGAGTGAAATCGAAGGCGAAATGGGCGATTCAAAGATGGGACTCCATGCACGTTTGATGTCGCAGGCCCTCCGGAAACTGACTGGAACCATTTCGAAAACACGCTGCGTTTGTATTTTCATCAATCAGCTCCGAGAAAAAATTGGAGTTATGTTTGGGAATCCCGAAACAACAACCGGTGGAAACGCGCTTAAATTCTATGCTTCGGTGCGTATCGACATTCGCAGGATTGCTCAGATCAAAGATGGTGACAATATTATCGGCAACCGTGTTAAGGTGAAAGTTGTAAAAAACAAAGTAGCACCTCCTTTCCATCAGGCAGAGCTTGATATTATTTATGGACTTGGATTTTCGAAATCCGGAGAAGTTGTGGACATGGGTGTTGATCTCAACATTATCAAGAAAAGTGGGTCCTGGTTTAGTTACGAAGAAACCAAACTGGGGCAGGGCCGCGAATCAGTCAAAGCACTCCTGCTCGACAATCCTGAGTTGATGGAAGAACTTGAAAATAAAATCAAAGAAAAACTCAGCACTCAATGAGAATGAAATATTTGATCGCTTTAATCATCGCCCTGGCTTTTGCTTCGGCGGTGATTTCGTGTGGAAACGGGAACGACAAAAACGAACAGCAAACGCAGGATTCAGCCATGTCGCCTCTCGAATTACTGAATAAAAAAATCGAAGAAAATCCAAAGGCAGATAGTCTGTACCAGCAACGGGCCGAACTGTTGCTCTCGATGGGCGAAACAGAGAAAGCTCTCAGCGATGTTCGCCAGGCCTTGCAACTGAACCCCGAGAAAACCGATTATCATATTCTTCTTGGCGATGTTTATCTGGCAATGGGAAATATTGAGTCCTGCAAAAAGTCGCTGATAAAGGCGTTTGAGATGGATCCGGGAAATCCGGAACCCAGTCTGAAACTGGCAGAGCTGAACTTGTTTCTCGAAGATTATGAAAAGGTCTTTCTCTACAGCAACAACGCTATTGAAATTGACAAGTACAACGCCAAAGCCTATTTCATCAAAGGATTTGCATTGCTTGAGCAGAAAGACACTGCCAAAGCCATCGTCAATCTTCAGAAGTCAACAGAGAACGATCCTGAATATTATGATGCATTTATTATGCTTGGACATGTGTTCGATGTCAAGAATGATCCCATTGCTGGGAATTATCTGAAAACGGCTGTGCGCATCAGACCTACTTCGGCCGAAGCCCGGTACAACTATGGCTTGTGGCTCCAGGAGCAGCAATTGATCGAAGAAGCTTTGCTGCAATACGATGCGTTGCTTGTAATAGAGCCAAAAAACAAGAATGCCTGGTACAACATCGGTTACATAAACCTTGTTGATCTGCAGAATTACAACACAGCCATAGATAAGTTTACGAAGTCAATTGAGTGTGATCCTACTTATGCCGAAGCCTGGTACAACCGCGGTCTGGCGTATGAAGAACTGAAGCAATACAGCAATGCCCGTGAAAATTATGCGCAGGCATTAAAGCTCAAACACAATTACGAAAACGCAATTATTGCACTTAACCGCATCGAAGGAAAATAAAATTGTATGAAAAAATCATTTCTGATTCTTGCATTGCCGTTTATCCTTGCGGCTTGCTGCCAGCCATGTAAGGAAGAGGCGAAAAGCGATATCATCGGTCAGCAGAATGTAAAACTTGAAAGCGACATCATGACTCCCGAAGTGATGTGGGCCATGGGTCGCGTGTCCGAAATACAGGTGAGCCCGGGCGACAGCCTGATTCTTTTTGGTGTCACATGGTACGACTGGAAACAGAATAAAGGCAATCGCGAACTATATACGATGAAGCCGGATGGAAGTGACCGAAAAAACATTACAAACACAAGCGGCGGTGAGTACAATGCTGTTTGGAATGCCAATGGCGAAATTCTTTTCATGACTGCGGCTGAAAACGATGAAATGCATATCTTTAAAATGAAATCCGATGGCACTGGTAAAACACAGGTCTCAAGCGACTCCGGCGGAGTTTCAGGATTCATTTTATCGCCCGACGAAAAAAATATTGCATATACCAAAGACCTTGCGCTGCCTACGGTGCAGGATATTTACAAGGATCTTGACAAAGCAAATGCGCGCATCATCGATGATCTGATGTATCGTCACTGGGATGAGTGGGTAACAACGCAGAGTCATTTGTTTGTGGCTCCGCTGACTGATGGCAAGTTAGGTAAAGGGACTGATCTGCTGCAAGGTGAACCTTACGAAGTACCGCAGAAACCTTTTGGCGGGCTCGAACAGATTTGCTGGGCACCCGATGGAAAGTCGATTGTGTACACTTGCCGCAAAAAAACCGGCGTCGATTATTCATTGTCAACAAATACCGATTTGTATTTGTATGATCTCAGTACAAAAAAGACCAGAAATCTGACCGAAGGAATGAATGGCTACGACTGGAATCCGGTCTATAGTCCCGACGGAAAAAAGCTGGCATGGGAAAGCATGGAGCGAGACGGATATGAGTCTGACAAACTTCGTCTTTTTGTACTCGATATAGCTTCTGGCGAAAAAGCTCAATACACTGGAAAGATTGATCAGAGCGCCGAACAATTGCGCTGGAGCAATGATGGAAAATTAATTTATTTCCTCAGCGACTGGCAGGGAACTCGTCACATTTATTCGCTGAACCTGGCTGATACAGCCATTACTCAGATATCAAAAGGCTTATGTGATTATCTGGCTTTTGAAATAGCTGGTGACAAATTTATTGCTCAGCGTCACAGCATTTCGAAACCGGATGAAATTTATTCGGTTGACATGAAGTCCGGAGCGGATAAAGAAATTTCTTTCATCAATAAAGATTTGCTTGCACAGCTCACCATGGGTCAGGTTGAAGAGCGCCGCGTTAAAACCACCGATGGAAAAGAAATGCTGACGTGGGTGATTTATCCGCCGCATTTTGATTCAACAAAAACTTACCCGGTCATTCTTTATTGCTCAGGCGGGCCGCAGGGAATGGTCGGCCAGTTCTGGAGTTATCGCTGGAATTTCCAGATGATGGCTGCCAACGGTTATATTGTTGTAGCGCCTAATCGTCGCGGCACGACTGGCTTTGGACAGGAATGGGTGGAGCAGATCAGTGGCGATTACGGTGGACAGAATATGAAAGATTATTTGTCAGCCATCGATGATGTTTCAAAAGAAACATGGGCTGATGAAAATCGCATGGCCTCAGTAGGAGCCAGTTATGGAGGCTTCTCTGTTTTCTGGCTGGCCGGACATCACGAAGGTCGCTTCAAAGCTTTCATTGCACACGATGGCATGTTCAATCTCGAAAGTCAGTACCTTGAAACCGAAGAACTCTGGTTTGTGGACTGGGATCTGGGCGGACCATACTGGGATAAAAATAATGCGATTGCTCAAAGGTCATACGCAAACAGTCCTCACCTTTTCGTTGACAAATGGGACACGCCAATTCTTATTTTTCACGGTGAGCGTGATTATCGCATTGCATACACGCAAGCCATGCAGGCCTTTACTGCAGCCAAAGTCAGAGGAATTCCATCACGACTTGTTTTGTTCCCCGAAGAAAATCACTGGGTCCTTAAACCGCAGAATGCTATTTTGTGGCAGCGCGAATTCAAAGGCTGGCTTGACAAATATTTGAAGTAGCTTTCACTTTGAACAGAAAAATGTAATTCTGAGCCCCGCCTGCTGTCATCCTGAGTGTCGCTCTTGCAGCGCTTTTTCAACAAAAGACTTGCGGCGTATCTCCACCGGCTTCACGTAAAACGAGATAAATCGCAGCGGACAAGGAAGGAGACAGCAGGATTAACTTAGTAAAAGGATGGAGATTTTTGCACGATTGACTTCCAAAAAAAACATAGATATGAAACAAACCCTTATTGAAAAAATCATTGCTAACCATAGCAATCAGAAAACAGTAAAACCCGGAGATATTGTTGACGTCTTTATTGACACACGTGCTGCGCGCGATTTCGGCGGCGCCAATGTTGTCAAGAATATTGTCGACAACGGACTCAAAGTCGCCGATCCGGCAAAAACGGTATTTACTTTCGACTGCAACCCGACAGGTTCAGATCAGAAGTACGCTGCCAATCAGCATTACTGCCGTCTTTTTGCACGCGACAACAACATTAAAGTCTATGACATCGATTCGGGTATCGGAACTCATCTTGCCATTGAAAAAGGGCTTGTATGGCCGGGTTCGACATTTGTCTCCACCGATTCACATGCCAATATCATGGGCGCTATTGGCTCGTTCGGTCAGGGCATGGGCGATCAGGACATTGCTGCCACCTGGGCCAAGGGCTCAGTCTGGTTTAAGGTTCCTGAATCAGTAAAATTAGTATTTAAAGGTAAGCGTCCTGCAGGTGTTTCCGCGAAAGACATGGTGCTCAATCTGCTTTCCATTTTCGGAGCCAACAAACTGCTGAGTTATTCAGTTGAATTTTATGGCGAAGCCATTGATGAGTTGACGCTGGATGAGCGCATCACCATTGCTTCGATGGGCACTGAGATGGGAGTGATTATTCTGTTGTTTCCGCCGACCGAAAAACTGCTGAATGACATCGAAAAACTCAGTGGAAAGAAATTTGAAATGATTGCAGCCGACGCTGATGCTGAATATGTTTTGACACAGGAAATTGATGTCACTACTTTCAAACCCATGCTGGCTCTGCCCGGACATCCGCACGACAACGAATCTGTAGAGATTAAAAAAGGTACTAAAATAGACTCTGCATTCATCGGAAGTTGCACCAATGGCCGTATGGAAGACATGCGTATTGCCGCTGCCATTCTGAAAGGTCGTAAAGTGGCTCCCGGCGTGGTTATGAAGATTGTTCCATCAACTAATGATATTTGGAATCAGTGTCTCGAAGAAGGCCTGATGCAGATTTTCAAAGATGCGGGCGCTATGGTTTCCAATGCAGGCTGTGCTGGATGCGCTGCTGGTCAGGTTGGACAGAATGGTCCCGATGAAGTAACATTATCAACCGGAAACCGCAATTTCGCCGGCAAGCAGGGAAAAGGTTTTGTTTATCTTGCATCGCCAGCTATTGTTGCAGCCAGTGCTGTTGCTGGTTTCATCACAACTCCGGATGCCATCCCTGAAAAACCTGCTGAATTTACCAACACCGGAAAATTTGATACAGCAAAAGCAATTGCGAAAGAACGTGCAGCAAAGCCAAATATAGTGGAAGGAAAAGTCTGGTTCATTCAGAAAGACGACATCGATACCGACATGATTTTCCACAACAGATATCTGACCATTACCGACATCAAAGAAATGGGTCAATATTCGTTCGACAACCTGAAGGGTTATGAAGATTTCGCGAAACGTGCGAAGCCGACCGACATAATTGTTACGTCGAAAAACTTCGGAGCCGGCTCCTCGCGCCAGCAGGCAGTTGATTGTTTCAAGTCGCTGGGTATTTCCTGCATCATTGCTGAATCATTCGGTGCTATTTACGAACGCAACGCCATTAACGCGGCTATGCCTATTCTCACCTACAAACCAGGTCTCATGGAAGAGTTTGGACTCAAAGACGGTGACACAATCAGCGTGAATTTCGAAAGCGGCGAAGTGATTAACAAAGCATCCGGAAAAACGGTTAAAATAAATCCTTTCTATCCGGTACAGCTCGAAATTTATCAGAATGACGGATTACTCTAAAACATAATTATATGCGGAATGCACTCATTATTTCGGTTGCCTGTCTGATACTGTCAGCATGTTCTCCATTAAAGAAACTTGAAGTTGGTGTTGAACTGGCACCCGAAATCCGCATTCCGGGCTCGTTGCCAAAGGTTGCCATTGTAAACATGGTAGCTTCTGAAGCGAGTAGTAAAACGTATATTGAGACGGAATTTTTATATGAAGGAGCTGCCCGCGATGGATCCAATGCTGTCTGTGATGAATTTCTCAACCGACTTGGTAAAAGTGGAAATTTTTCATTACAACCCGTGCAGTACCGTGGCGATGATCGAAATGCGCACAGAGAGCCGGCTCCGATGAAAACAGAAGATGCACAGAAACTATGTGCCGAGTTGCAGAGTGATGTACTGTTTGTTGTAGAATATTTTTTCGGAGATTTGAAAAGAGAAGTGAATGAATCTTCAGAACCCAACGCTGATGGCAAACCAGTGTTTGTCGCAAAGATGACGGGTAGGGTGGAAGCATCCATTAATTTTTTTTATAAAGACGAAAACGGCGTATTGCAGGTGTTGAAGCCGGTTGACTATGCTCAGAACATCGATATCAGTATAACAGGTTCTTCAAAAAGCGATGCAAAATCCAATCTGGGTTCCTCCAGGACAATTGTTGCAAACTGGGGTTCAGACATCGGTCGCGGACAGTCCGATCGTTTTCTGTCGAGAAAATATGATATTAAACGCGAATTTTATGTTGGCAAAACGCCTGATTTCAAGCAAGCTTTCAAATTATTGAAGGATGTAAAGACAGAAGAAGCATTGAAACTGGTGACGCCGCTAACGAACAATACTTCAAAACAATTACGTGATCAGGCATGGTTCAACAAAGCTGTGATAGCAGAAATGCAGGGTGACAGGACCAAGGCTTTGGAATATGTCAGTAAATCCGACTTAAAGGAAGCGTACGCCTATAAATCGGCGCTGAAAGCGATTTTGGAATAAAGTTGTGCTTAGTTTGAAAACCAGGCATAATTGTACTTACTAACAAAGATTCCATAGTTTGCGGTGGAAATTTTCCTCCACAAATTTGTCCGTATGTTTGATGATGATTTGGCTTTGAGCGAAACGGAAACATCGGTGGAATTTAACTTGGCCTTATTAAAATTCAAACACACCATTAAGAGAAAGAAAGACAAGATGTAACAAAAGCCAATTCGGAATTTGTTTACGTACTTTTTTCCAAGAAACCTAAAGTTGGACGCTCGATACAAACCTCGCACAGTTTTGTAAACCCGCTCCCAGTCATCCGAAAAGCCAAATATCCGGTTTATTTTCCAGTACAGACCTAATATTATTTGGCTGATTCAAAAAAAAATCGGACATTTGCACCCCTAATTAAACAAACACATATGCCAACAAGAATCAGACTGCAAAGATTTGGTAAAAAAGGTGCTCCTTATTACCATGTCGTCGTTGCTGACAGTCGTGCACCACGGGATGGTAAGTTTATTGAAAATCTTGGCATTTACAATCCGCTGACAATCCCGGCTACCATCGACATCAACTTCGAACGCACCCTTCATTGGGTAAAAACCGGGGCTGTTCCCAGCGACACCGCTCGCGCTATCCTGTCGTACAAAGGCGTCATGATGCGTCATCACCTCAATATTGGTGTTGCCAAAGGTGCCATGACACAGGAACAAGCCGATGCGAAATTTGAAAATTGGCTGAGCGAAAAACAAAGCAAGATCGATCTGAAATCGAGCAGCATGAAACAGGCTGGTATCGATGATAAGAAAGAGCGCTTCGCCGCCGAACGTAAAGTGAAAGAAGCTCGCGACAAAGCCATTGCTGAAAAGCGTCAGGCCGAAATTAAAGCCGAAGCTAAAGAAGCTGTTGCTGTTGTAGAAGAAGCTCCTGTAGTTGAAGAACCAGTAGCCGAAACTCCAGTAGCTGAAGCACCAGTTGTTGAAACTCCTGTTGCTGAGGAACCAGTTGTTGAAGCACCAGTTGCTGAAGCACCAGTTGCTGAAGAACCAGCTGCCGAAGCTCCTGAAACTGAAGAACCTAAAGCCGAATAAATCCGGCACTCACCCATGGAAGGACTAATCCGAATTGGAAAGACAGTCAAGACTCATGGGATTAATGGTGAGGTTCTGATAAAATTTGAAGCCGGTAAACTCCCGGCAAATGAAAGCGAACCTGTATTTCTCGATTTTGAGGGAATACAGGTTCCTTTTTTTATTGAATCGGTCCGAAGCCCCATTGAATCTGAATGGTTTGTTGTATTTGAAGAATACGACGACAAAACGAAAGCGGAAAAGCTGCTGGGGCGGGGTTTTTATGTTCATGAAAATAATATTGCCGAAAAAGAAAAAGAATTCACGCTCGATGATCTCATCGGATTTGAGGTGATTGATGAAAAACATGGTCTTGTCGGTGTCCTGACACATATTCAGAAAGGCGCTCAAGACCTTATGATTATAGAAAAAGACCAGGAAGAAATCTTTATTCCCTTTGTGGAAGATTTCCTTGTTGAAATTGACGAAGAGCAGAAACGAATTATGGTTGCAACACCCGATGGGTTGCTTGATTTGAACAAATAGTTTCAAACCATGGCACATAATGGAGAATATCAAGGAGGTCATTACGCCATTGTTGAATTCATTGGGTTGAATTGTCGATATTTCGTATTTAAGATTGCAGGATCAAATAAATCCAAAGTATTCCTTTCCGGAGAAGAGCATTACCCCTTGATAAATCGAAGGCAGAGGTTTTATTGTCTCTCCGTTGGTCTAATCGTAATTATTGCTATTTGTGTGTCAATAATAATTTCAATAGCTACTTTCAGTCACTGAGATTTACCTGCATTGTATTGTTCTTGTTTTCATTTTGAAAACGCAAACAGGCGTTTTCTTGAAATTATCTTTGTAATGAATTCCAAAAAGAAACATAAAACACTCAGTAATGAAATGACAAATAACCTATTGCTGGTTGATGCCAGAGGCATCGCATGTCTATAGAAAAAGATCAAACAAATACCCGACATCAGAGAGGTCGCATATAACCGGCCTCATATCAGAAACAGCTGTAAGAACATTCGACTCCGCTGGAGTCGCTTTTAATTCTTATTACTAATCTACAGACATGCGACTCCTCCGGAGTCGGGCAATGCAATTTGGGCTATTAAAGACATCAACTTTGTTTAAGTTGACTTCTATCATTATCAGAGATGTCTTATCTTTGCTTTGCATAATTGATTTTTCTGCGTCAATCCGCGTCAAAAATGGAACCGTTCCGGTTTAAACAATTTGAAATTTACGATCATCATTCCACCATGAAAGTCGGAACAGATGGAGTTTTGTTGGGCGCTTACAGCAGCCGGCGCGATTTCAGACATGCCCTCGATATTGGCACCGGATGCGGTCTTGTTGCGCTTATGATGGCTCAGAAATCGACAGGACGAATCATGGCGATTGACATTGATGAACCATCCGTAAAGCAGGCAAACTCAAACTTCGCAGCATCACCGTGGAATGTCAGACTCTCAGCTCGTTGTGTGTCGGTACAGGAACTTGCAAAAGAAGTTGGAAATATCTTTGATTGTGTCGTTTCAAATCCGCCTTATTTTATCGACAGTCTCAAATCAGCTGATCCGCGAAGAACCAATGCACGCCACAATACCACATTGTCGCTAGAGGAACTGGCCGATGCCGCGAACCTGTTGTTGACTCCCGATGGCGTTTTTAGTGTTATTGTTCCAATTGAAGTATCGATTGAATTTGAAAGCATTCTGTATTACAGAGGACTGAATTTGATTGAAGAAATGATTCTATTCTCGACCGCCCCTAAGCCATTCCGCAAAATCATGTCGTTTTCCCGCACCAGAAGCGGAGTTTTCGAATCTTCAAAAATGATTATCCGCGCCGCCGAATCGCATCACACACAGGAATACATTGATTTCACTGCCGACTTTTTCCCGGAGCTGAAATAGGGGATTTGCCACGAAGGCACCTATTCTCCTATCCTGGCGCGGATTTTCAATCCGTGACAGGATAGCACTATCACGGATTGAAAATCCGCGCCAGTGCAAGTGTTGCAAAAATATTTATACCATGTGTTCAATATATGAACATTGTTCACTATATTTGCAGCGTTCAAAATATGTAATTATGAAAAACAAGGAAATTCAGGAGCAGCGTATGCGCGACTATTTTATTCAGGCCTGCAAGGATCTGCTGAAAGGCGAAGGCCTGCGTAGCGTGAGTGTTCGCAGTGTAGCCGACAGGGCGGGGTATTCGTTTGCCACCATGTATAATTATTTTCGCGACATTAACGATTTACTGTTCCTTTGTGTTAGCGATTTTCAGAACGAATGCAACGAATTTGTAGCAGAACGGGTGAATAAGCTGCCTAAGGGCGAAGCCCGCTTCAGAAAAGCAGTTCAGGTGTATGTGGAATTCTTTGTAGAATATCCCGGCGTGTTTGAATTGTTCTTTATGGCTCGCAAAGGCGATTTAGGCAATCGTGAAAACATTCTTGCAGTCATCAACAATTCGCTGAAAACCGCAACTATTGACGAATGGAATTATTGCATCAAGCAGGGAGAGATGACGCGAACAGAAGTAAATAACAAGCTTTCGTTGCTCCAATCCTGGGCTACAGGAGTACTGATTCATTACATCAATCGCATGCAGCCTGAATCGTACGACGAGTTTATTAAAGCGATTAAAAAGGAAATCAAACAAATCATTCAGTCAGGTCAGGCCTGATTTTAACCAGTATGATATGACTATCAGCTACCAGACAGAAAAAGAATGGGAAATCGCTTTGGTTGAAGCGGAAGGCAATATTTTCAGAACAGTGCAGGACATGCTTGATGTAATAGGGGACTGCGCCTGGAATGGTGCTGAAATTTTGATCGTACAGGAAAGTCATCTGGCGCCTGAATTTTTCGATCTCAAATCAGGGCTGGCCGGTGAAATACTGCAGAAATTTTCGAATTTTCGCATGAAGCTTGGCATCATTGGCGATTTCAGCAAATACGAAAGCATTAGTCTTCGTGATTTTATGCGTGAAAGCAACAGATCAGGGACAATATTTTTTGTGAGTAATTTCGAAGAACTGCTTCTAAAGCTAAACTAAGGAGAATTATTTCAAGCTTTTAATAATGTTGTTCACCTGAGCAATCACCGATGAACGCTCATCGTTGCGAACGATGAAATCGGCCTGAGTTTCTTTCCACTCCGCAGGAGACTGCAGTTTTTCGCGTTCCATAAACTGTTCGCGACTGCTGCCATTACGCTTATACACGCGCTGCATGCGTTCTTCCATTGGAGTGGAAACTGTTATCACATAATCGAATAGTGGCTGCATATTTATTTCATAAAGCATGGCCGCTTCTACAATTACATTGTCCTTTTGTGCGGTTATTTCCGCTTCAATATTTTTCTGAAGTTCCGGATACAGAATCTTATTCAGTGCAGAATAAATACCTGGTTTATTGAAATAATAATCTGCAATTATTTGGTAATTAATCGTGTTGTCCGCTTTTACAATTGACACATGAAGCAACGACTCAACCTGTTTTCTGATGTCGGGTATAAGATAAAGCTGTTTGGCCATAGCATCGGCATCAAGAATCCTGAAACCAAAAGTTTCAAACACTTTGGCTACTGTCGATTTTCCACTGCCCAGATTACCGGTAAGGCCTATTTTTATCATTTTTCCAATGGTATGGATTCGGGAGAAATGCTAAGAATTTTATATCCCTGCGGACAATTCACACTGAAAACCAGATTGCTTTCAACAATATCTGTCTCAAGAGTAAGATTCAGCTCGGGCTCAACCGTGTTGGCCGGGGCCTGAAAAACAGTAGTAACTTCCCCATTATAAATATGTCCGAGGATAGTAATGTTGTAATGAAGCTTTGTCTCAATCTGAACTACCGAACTTATTGGCACCAGAATATGTATTTCTGAAACATTGCACCTCACTTTATTATTTGAGAGAGGCGCAATTTTCACTGTCGTGCGTACTGTATCGCATAAACCGCTAAGGTCTACAGGAAGTGTGTTTACGGAATCAATACCTGCGATCAATTCTGCCGGGCCGGTAATCCTGACCACACGCGGTATTATTTTCACAGGACCATTAACAATACAATTCTGATTCGCATCATGTTTCAGATTGACTTTTACAGCAACATCCTTCGAAGGGTACGAAATAAGCGTAAAAGAAAGAGTTTCGTCAGGGATATTAGTCATGGAAATGCCTGCAGGAAGGACTTCAATTGCCGATTCCCGAAGATTATCCGGAAGCACGCTGAGATAAATGGAATCACCTCGCTTGACTGACTTGAAATCAGCAGGAGACAAGCTTATTTCAAATGGTTGTTCGAAATAAAACCTGATCAAAGAAAAACCTCTTCCAGAAACTTCGGCGTAAATAGTTGAGTCCGGCTGACTATTTTCCGTAAATGAAAGTCCTTTATAGCTAATATCAAAGGAAACACCAACGGTATATTCACGGTTCAAATGATTTACAAGCCATAGCAGGCCTGCAATTGCAATGCAAATAATAAATATCCGAAACTTACTGTTCATAATGCGCAGGCATTATTTCTCAGCCATTTCCTCAGCTTTGAATTCCTGTGCAATAGCGTTTTTCTCAAGCTTGAGTTTGCCTTGTCCTTCTGTTTCAATGATAGCAGTGGTGTCATTTATTTCAAGGATTTTTCCATGAATTCCACCAATGGTAATCACGCGGTCACCTTTTTTCAGGCCCTGACGAAATTTTGTGATTTCTTTGTTTTTTTTCGACTGTGGTCTGATGAAAAACAGCCAGAAAACAACAACAAGAAGAAGAAGCATTACCATTGTGGTCCATCCACCGCTTGATTCTCCATCAGCTGTCTGTTGTGATAAAAGTAAAATGTAGGCAAAGTTCATATTCTGTTTTTTTTAGGGTTCAATTACGTTGGCTTTGATTGTAAGAACTACATCACGATCCGAAGCATTGGTGCTAATTGTGATGGTTTTATTGTTGCGGCCTTCCTTGCCTTTGCTATTGAAAGCCACTTTAATAACACCACCCGATCCGGGTGATATAGCGCCTTTCGGATATTCAGGAACAGTGCAGCCGCAGGTGGTGGAATGCGAAGTGATGACCAGATCTTTATTTCCGGTGTTGGTGAATTTGAATGCATACTCAACTTTTTCGCCTTCCATAATGTCGCCGAAATCATGTTCTGTTTTTTCAAATGATATCTTTGACCCTTCGCCGGTTGTTTCACCGTCGGCAGTAGCCTCGTTGTGCACGATATCAGAATTCACTTCGTCTTTTTTCGAATTCGAACACGATGCGGCCCACAACATGGTGGCGCAAAACAGGCTGTAAATCAGAATTCTAGTTTTCATCTCAGATCTTTTTTCGGAATACAAAAATACAAAAAAATCCGACATCATTTTCTCTTTTATTCGTTGCCCTGTCATTTCCTGTCTAAGGGCTATTATGTCTAAATCGCAAACCTAAAATCTCTAATCGGATTTCGTAAATCGTCCGGGCTTCTGCATACACCTTGTATTGGGCGCGCGTCTCCCGCGTGCAGCGTGTTACGTTGTCGCGTAACATCGAACATTTTCTTTTACGGGTGCTGCGCGAATATTATTATCCCCGGGGTTTCACTCAGGGCTATTGATATTTGGCTCCTTAAAAGCCTAGAAAGGAACTTTGTAGCTTTTTTTGACGCCTACACGTAAAACGCGACAAGGTCGGCTCTCAACCTCAACCTGGGCGCGCGTCTCCTGCTTGCAACGTTTTACGTTGACGCGTGACTTCTTGACCTTGACCTGGATCTTGATCTCAGTCTCACCTCACCACTGTCTAGTCTTCCGCGAGCACAATCAGCATGTCTTCTTCGCTGAATTCAATACTTTTTGATTTATCAGGATTAATGACAATTCCATAGGATTTCGAAGGATCGTTTGATGCAGCCATAATCCGGTAGCCCATTGCCACTTGTCCAACTGAGGATGCAGCAGCACTAATCTGATAGAAGTTGCAGGACTGACCTGATTTCACGTAGTGAGTAATTGGCTTGAAATAAATTTCTGAACCATCAGCATCGAGCAAATCATCTATAACCGGCTTCAGATCTTTGTTTTCGCTAATCATTGATATGAGCAGACTCACGAGTTTGTCGCTTACAATGAAATCATTTTTACGGCTGATGCGCGCCAGATCGCTGTTGCGCGGGTCGAGCATCTCGCTCACAATATTGGTGTTGAAACTGTTTCTCTGAATAATATCGCGAACATGAAGCAATGTCACAAGCGTGTTGGCATCGGCCTGCTGAATACTCATGCCGGGTTCGGATAAAATCATGACGTAATCTGTTTCAGCCAAATTAAGACTGCCGAGAAATTTACGGGAGGTTATTTCTCCTGTATCTGCTGAAATATCAAGATGATCAGCATTCAATGCTGTAATCTCGCTTTTGTAATTTTCCTGAACAACTACGTGAAGTTTTGAGCCGGCAGGAAAATAATTGGCGAGTTCCTGAATAATCATTTTTACGCGTGGATTGTATCCAAGAATTACTGTATGAACAGGTTTTCGAACAGATTCACCGGTTACTGCAGTTTTTTCAAGACCCTTGGATTTTTCCGGGTTTCCGTTTGCAACAACGGTATCATCATCTTCAGAAATAGCAATGATGCTGTCGTCTGGCTGCAACACGTAATCCATAGGAGGGTTCAGTTTTGTTTCGCCGCTCTTCATCTGAACTCCTATTATGGTGCTGTTTTCAAACATGAGTTGCGCCTTGCAAAATTCTTTGCCTGTCACCTGAGAATTATGGGAAAAATAAATTTCGTCTCCCTCAAACCGCAAAAGATCTTCGATCACAACACTCAGCCCGGGCTGATGTGCAACCTGTACAGTAAGCCGCGCCATCACTTCAGATAACTGCAGCACTGAAATTTCGTCGCGGCCAATCAGATCAAGAACTTCCAGTGTTTTTTCTTCCCGAATTTCAGCAACAATATTGAATTTTTCTTTTTTTCGATTGGGATTATTAATGATTGCCAGTGCAACTTTAATGATAAAAAGGTCATGCATTTCTTCCGTTTCCGGAGGTAGAATAATAATCGACCGGGCCTTGTTATAACCAACCATTTCAAGATCCGTGCTTTCAAGCGGGTCTCCGGATCGAACAATGATTTTTGTCTTGAATGTTTCCTGCACAAGACTTTTAATCTGATCTTCCATTTCTGATTTATCAACTTCCGATAGAACCACAATATGGGGATGACGTTGATTTTGATTAGCAATGGCAAGTTCACTGATAATGGTGAAAATTTTTGGCGACCATCCGAGAATGAGTGTATGATTTGATTCCAACACTTTTGATCTGCCTTTGCGAAGCTCTTCAAGGGCCTGATCAAAGCCTGCCGAAATAATACCGATTAATGCTGAAACAATGAAAATTCCGCCGATTGTGACAATAAGCATAACTAAGCGAAATCCCCAACCTGAGTCTCCGCCCATGGTTCCCGCATCGAGCGTGCGCATCAGCGATTGCCAGAAAGCTTCCAGAAAGCTCATCTGTTCTGTGTCTTCGGGCAATATTCCGAACGCTGCAATAATGCCGGCAGCAATAACTACAAGTAATAGTGTGGCTATTGCAAGCCAGACAATAACTGCCAGCGGTCCCCTGGCCATCATCATGTCAAAACGATATTTCAGTCGTTCGCGAAAAGTTGCTTGTTTCATTTCAGATGATTATTTTCGGATAAGTAATGCGATGTTCTCTACATGGTGTGTATGTGGAAACATGTCGAAAGGATGGATTTCAGCGAGGCGGTATTGATCTTTCATCATTGCTATGTCGCGGGCTTGTGTGGCCGGATTGCAACTTACATATACAACCTTTTCCGGTGCAACATTCAATATCTGGGCAACCACATCTGGATGCATACCGGAGCGTGGCGGATCGGTGATAATTACATCCGGATGTCCGTGTTCAGCCATGAATGAGGCATTCAACGTTTTTGCAATATCGCCGCAGAAAAATTCAGCATTGGAAATTTTATTGTTCACTGCATTTTTATTAGCGTCTTCAATTGCCGTCGGCACATATTCTATGCCTACAACTTTGGATGCATGTGGTGCAACAAACAAAGCTATGGTGCCGGTTCCGGTGTATAAATCATATACGGTTTCGGTTCCTTTTAAATCAGCCAGTTTCCGAACCATGCCATACATGGCCAGGGCCTGCGGCACATTCACCTGATAAAACGAGAGTGGTCCAACGCTGAAATGCAGATGTTCCATGGTTTCCGTGAATGAATCAGGTCCGGAGAAAACATGAAACTCAAGATCATTCAGTGAATCATTGGCCTTGGTGTTGATAATATAAATCCATGATTTGACACCAGGAAGTTTTTCTTTGAGCGCATTCATGTATTCTGAAATCAGCTTTTCATCATCAAATCCAAAGATTACAGTTATCATCCAGTGACCGGCAGAACTATTGCGAATCATCAGATTTCGCAAAAATCCAGTATGCTCTTTTCGGTTGCAGAATGTCAGGTCTTGCTGTAAAGCCACATCCTGAGCAGTGTTTCGGATTTCGTTCATGTAGTCATCCTGCAAAAAGCAACGATTAACTTTAAAGATTTTATCGAAGCGTCCGGGCAAATGAAACCCAAGTCCGCGTGGTTCTATATTTTCTGAATGGCGCTCATCGTCAGTCAGCCAGCGGGTATCGGAATACGTAAATTCAAGTTTGTTCCGGTAATGAAATTGATTTGGAGAAGCCGTAATCGGAAAAATATTTTCAATTTCAATACCCCCAATGCGCTGCAGATTATCAGTCACCTGCTTCTGTTTCATCACAAGTTGGGCATCGTAACGCATGTGTTGCCAGCGACAACCACCACAGAGTGTGAAGTGTGGACACATAGGTTCTATGCGACTTTCGCCGGGCTTGCGCAGTTGCCTGATAAATGCGTCGGTGTAGTTTATTTTACTTCTAACCAGCATCACGTCAGCGATGTCGCCGGGGACAGTAAAAGGCACAAAAACCACTTTCCCTTCGTGACGTCCGATGCAGACTCCTTCAGAGGCTGTTTCGATTATTTCCAGATTTTCTATAACAGTCCCGTAAACTTTGGAGGAAGAAGCCATAATCAGGCGAAATTAAATTTCAATAATGTTTCAAGTTCGGTCTTGCCGATATTTCGTTGCATGATGCCATGCTCAACATAAGTCACATTGCCGGTTTGCTCAGATACTATGATTGCAATTGCATCGCTCGACTCTGTTATACCTATTGCAGAACGATGCCGCAGTCCCAAATCTTCTGGCATATCAAATTTGTTGGAAACTGGTAGTATGCAGCGAGCTGCAACTATTTGATTCCGGCGTATAATCAAGGCCCCATCGTGCAGAGGTGAATTTTTGTAAAAGACAGATTTGATAAGATCGCGCTGCACCTGGGCCTGAAAAACACTACCTGTGGCAGCGGTCTCTTTCAATTCGTTTTTCAATGTCAGCACAATGAGAGCCCCTGTTTTTGTTTTACTCATGTCAAAACAGGCTTCAACAATCTCATCGATTTCAAGAGAATTACGGCTTGTATCATTCACCTTCCAGAAAAGAAAGCGGCGGCTATGTCCGGTAAGAATATTCTGAGAGCCAAGCATGGTGAGAAATTTTCGTATTTCCTGCTGAAAAACGATTACCAGCGCAAGGACCCCAATACTGATAAATGCGCCGAAAATTTCGCTAAGCAAATGCATTCCACTAAGATCCACCAGTTTCCATAATACATACACGAGCACAATTCCAACACCTACATAAACGGCATTGGTACCTCGTATCAGCATGTAAAATTCATAAAGTAGATACCCGACAATGAGGATATCAAGGGCATCGATCCATCTGAAATGAAAAAGCTCGTTGATGAAAAGGAGCATCGGTTTGTTTTTTGCAAAAATACGAATTTAAGGCATAGGGCACGCAGCATGGGAAATTCGAATTTAGAGCATTTATTTGCAAAACAAGTATATCCTGCACTGGGCGCACGAATCCCGCTTGCAACCTCGTGAAACGTGACAAGGTCGTCACTTGAACTCGACCTCAACCTCGACACTCTTGTATTGTCTGTAACTTTGTAACGATTCCCGCTTTCAGTTGGATAAATTCCACGTGTAACGTCTGTAACGACAGTAACGACTGTAAGTTTAATACCGCTCATAGAGCCATCTCGGAATGATCCGAAAAATAAAGGCCACCACTCTCCACCTGTTCGTCACATAAACCACTTTTCGCTTGCGTTTGATTGCTTTGAATATCTGACGTGCTGCTTTTTCGACTGGTGCCACCCAGAAGATGCCTTCGCCTTGCGCCATCGCTGTATCAACAAATCCGGGCCTGATGTCGGTTACATATATTGGCGATTTCGACTTTCCTGCTTTTTGTCTTAACCCTTCAAGGTAATTGATTTGATAAGCTTTCGATGCGCCATAGGCAGGCGCAAAGCGGCTTCCACGCAATCCAGCTATTGAACTGATCGCAACAAGATGTCCGGATTTTTGTTTTTCGAAATATTTGTAGACATAATCTACAATGCAGGTCCATCCTGAAACGTTGGTTTCTGTGGCCACTTTTTCTTTTTCAAAGTCAAGATCAATATTAATAAACCCGGCTCCCGAACTCAGCACCAGCAGATCGAGTCCGCCTATTTCAGCTATCAGTTGTTTGAGCTGCTGAATCGCATTTTCGCAATCAGTAACATCCATTTGTTTTATAAGAATGGAAGGATGTTCAGTTTTTAATTCTTC
Organism: Bacteroidetes bacterium GWF2_43_63; assembly: GCA_001769275.1. Lineage (NCBI taxonomy): Bacteria > Pseudomonadati > Bacteroidota > Bacteroidetes bacterium GWF2_43_63. The sequence goes on from MEOQ01000040.1 coordinate 129,224, forward strand.
AAGCAATGAAATTCTGCGTCCGGTAGCGCCAACGACATAATCATCCATTGAAAGCAGCAAAGCCAGTCCCCGTCCGATTCCCGATGTAGCCCCAATTATTATTGCTTTGGTCATTTGATTTCTATTGTTGCAAAAATACAATTATTCTTTCCCTTTTATTGAAACAAGTATTAAAAAAAAGAGGAACCCGGTGGATTCCTCTAACAGAAAATGTCGAAATTAATCCTTAATGAATTTTCCAGAGAAAATCTGATTTCCGTCTTTGATTGTCACAAAATAAATTCCTGCAGACAGGTTTCTGCTTTCAATCGTTATCTCATTGCCATTGAGGTTTTCGCTCTGAATCACGATCTGTCCAAATGAATTTACAATGGTTAATAATGCATTGTCGAATGCTTCAATATTTGAAAATACAATTTCATTCTGGCAGGGATTGGGAGAAATACCTATCTCTGTGCTTGTTTCAGCAATTGAGACATTGCATGAAAAACTGCAGAATGTAACAGTGCCAGCTACGGTGCCTTCCTCCAGATCGATGTTACCGCCGCTCTGGTCGCAGAAATCGAAGGTGCCGTTCATGATTCCGTTGTTCCAGGTGTTGTTCACTACGCACCATTTTCCTGATCCGTCAAGGGTTTCGCTATTGTGCCAGTTGTTGCCGACATTGATTTGTCCGTCGTTTGTCAGTGATACGGGCCCGGATAATGAATCGATATTTGAAAAATCGTGGTTGGCATTCACTTCTGCCGCACTGTAGTTTATAAACCGGTCTGAATTACAAAAATCATTTGTTGTGATTGTGCCATAATTCTTCACTGAGTCCTGACTGTAGAAGTTAGTTGAATTCACGCTGCCGTAATTTGAAAAGTTGCCGTCAATGCCATTCATGAATTGTTCGGCATTGATGATGCCGTTGACACCGTTATCCAGGTGGGCGGTATTGAATAAACTATCAATAGTAAACGTCCCGTTATTGGTGATGTATCCTCCTGTAAACAGCACGCGAGCTACCGAAAACGATCCGTTCACCGTCATGGTGGCAACACCGCTCGGGTAGTTGAGCGCGAAAACCCGCATTGGATTTGTGCTTGATAGCGAGCCAACACCATTAATGGTAATAGAGCCCGATGAGTGCATATAATCGAGATCCAGATTTACTGCATGGTTAATTACAACTGTACCTGTTCCCATAGGCGGAGCGCCGCCCCAGGTTAATGGATTTGACCAGTCACCGGCCATTACAGTGGTTTGAGCCTGAATGTTGTTCGCGAACAGAAAGGCGGTCAATAGTGTAAAAATGTAGATAAGCTTCATAGAATTGAGTCGGAGTTTTAAGTGCTGACGCCGCACCTGTGAGTTATTTTTTTTGTTGCAAGGTAGAAAATATTTTATTCATTTATATATTTTGACAAACAATTATCAGTAGAAAAAAATAACCGCTTCGCTGCAGTGGCAACGAAACGGTTTGAAGAAAATAAAAATTCTTTTCAGCTTATTCTTTGATGAAAACAACCTGTTGCATGGATTCATCAGAAATGACCTGCAGCAGATATATTCCATTGTTCAGCGATGAAACATCAACCGATGTCTGACTGTTCAGATTTCCGCTCAGAATCTCTGTCCCGGCTAAATTACAGATGCGGAATGTCTGATCCGAAGCGCTTATACCGTTTATCCGAATTGTTGTTGTTGCAGGACATGGGAATACTGCAAGCTGGTTTTGTGCTGCAATTTCTTCGGCACCTGTTGTACCACCGGTGATGTTGATGGTGTAGTCTTCGGTTTCGCCCCAGTCCATCACATCGGTGTCCGATGTACTTGCATTACATGGGCTGATGCTATATCCCGATGTGCCCATTGTATAATTGTCATCTTCGACAATGCGCACGCGCATTCGGGTATTGCCTGCCAATGCAGTTAAAGGAATTGTTACACTCTCTGTGATTGAGCAGGTACCACCAACCGGAAGACAGTCTCCCGCAAGTGTTCCGCTTACTTTTTCCGAAGCATCGAAAGCATTGTCATGATTGTAATCAATCCACACACCGTAGCCGCAGCCGCCTAATGCATTGAATGATACGGACAGTGTGTAGGCGTTTCCTTTAGTGAAATCGGGCACTGCAAGATTGTTGTAAAAAACATAATGCGGTGCTGCATATTGCGCATTGCTTGCGTTGGCCAGTGTTCCGAATGACACCGAGTTGACCGCATCTTCTACCGGAAAGCCCTGCATGTCGTCAAAATCAGCTACGCAATACGGTGCCGGGCTGGTGATTTGGGCAGAAAGATAATTGATTCCGAAAATCGCTGAAAAAGCGATGAGTAATGAAATTTTTTTCATGAATGAAAATGATATGACCAGGCCTACTCTGAACAGTTTTCGGCATCCCTGTTCCCCCGACCAGGTGTCATAACAAATAATACTTGGATTACAAAAATGCAATCACGTCTCTAAGATGTCTGAATTAATGAAAAGTTGCATGATGCGTAAAAATAATTAATTAACGTCATCGCTAAAGAAGTTTATTTCTGTTTTAAATAATCATTCAATCGTAATTTTTTCTCCCAGAAATTTTGGCTTTTTCCCGAAAGCAAAATCAAGCAGCATTTTTACGCGGGCAAATTTTTCGCGCACCTTAGTCTTGAAGCTATTGTGGGCGCTCACTTCGGCAGCATTGTATCCAACCGCATCCAATCCGAGCGAGCTGGCAATGTAGAGTGCGCGCCGGTTATGGAATTCCTGCGAAATGATGGTAAAGCTTTTTTGTCCGAATATGGCATACATGCGATAAACCGAATCGTAGGTGCGGAATCCGGCATAGTCGAGATAAATGTCTCCGGTTTTCACTCCGCGTTTCACCAGCTCGTCTTTCATGTCCTGCGGCTCGTTGTAGTCGCTCCGGCTGTTGTCACCGCTGATCACAATTTTGTTGATTTTTCCGGCCTTATACAGCTCAACTGCAGCAACAATGCGGTTTTCGAAAAACTGATTGATCTGTCCCGATTTCAGATATTTCGATGTCCCCAGCAGCAAACCGGCTTTGTTGGAGGGAATGGCATTCACATCGCTGTACACCCGGTCGCGCGTGTGTCTGTTGATGCGCACATTGGCAAATATCACCATCCCAATCATGAGCAGGAGAATGATGAGGATGAGGCGGGAGAGGCGTTTTCGGAACATATAACTTTTAAATTTATTGTGCAGAACATTTGCGGTGTTTTCTTTTCCTCAGAACAGCCATTGCCGCAACAAAAAGAAAAGCCATCACCATTAATCCGGGCTCACTCATCATCTGAGAATTTTCATCGGTATCAAGCGATTTGTTGCCTGCAAGGACTTCGGCCTGTTTGTTTTTCAAGGCAACTTTCTGCGCTTCATTTTCCACAACAATATATGATGTGAGCGGCGTAAGGACTTTTGTGCGGAAACTGTTTTGCACAATTTCAAGCCAGTATTCTTCTGATGTTTCGGGATGCAGACATTGCGACATCCACATAGCCTGCAGAATCAGCGCAGACTCCCAGCTTTTTTCATAAAATTTCCCCGAAGGAACAGAGAGAATTTTCTTCTTCAGTACTATTGTGGATTTGTTGTCATCGGGCAGATAATATGTTTTCCCTTCCTTCGATCTGAATTTGTATACAGGATTTCCTCCGGGGAAAGCAGCGCTGTCGGTCATGGCTGTTTCGGGATTGTTCAAGAGTGAATGTGCAGTAAGAACTCCATTTTTAACCAGGTACCAGAACCGGTCGTTGTCAGGGAAATTCATGCTCAGATCGGAAAAATCTTCATCAATGATGGCATCTTCAGGATTTTCACTTACAACAACAAAAACAGGATAACTATCGGTATTATTTGAATATGCACTGAACAAGCCTTTGCGAATGGCTCCTTCAACGTAAAAACCACCTTTAAAATTATTATTTTTGTGTTGTGTTTTCCAGTCAGCTTTAATGGTAGTTGTTGTGGTGCTGGCGTTGGTAAAGCTTACATTTGCATTATCCGCCATTTGCGGATAACGTGAACATAATTTTTCAATTTCCGAATCAAGAAAACTCACGCTTTCGCCACTACCTTCAGACACATCGATGATAAAATTAAAATATGGATTGCGGTGGATTTTTTTAAGATCCTGCTTCGCTTGAGCAGGAATCCATGCTGCGTATTCATTCTCAAAGGTTGACGGCAGCCCGTGCAGCGAATCGCCCAACAGAATATTATTGGTATCGATTTGCATAGTGAGTGGTTCACGGTGAATGAATTCAATGCCGGTTTGTCTTATTTCGTTTTTATTGACCGGAAACACACGCAAGGTAATTCTGTTTCCAGTCTGATAGTACAGTATTCCAGGGTCCTTGCGGTAATTGCGGATATTGGAATAGACCCACAAAGCAGACTTTTTTTCGCTGAGAATCCCAGGTTCTTTTTTGTCGCCGATTTTCAGATAATAGTCGCTGATCCAGCATCCGGCAGGCAATTCAAAGGTTGTTGCAAACTCGTTGTTGACATCCTGCGTATCCGTATTTTCGATACTCAGTTCAAGCAGACTCTTCCAGCATTTTTCATTTTCGCTGTATGTACTTTGAACATTGTATTCTGATATGACAACAGTGCTCTCGCGCGGAATTCCGTTTTGTTCCTCTTCCCTTTCTTTTCCAAGAAAAATCCGTTCGAGGGCGTTTATTTTTTTATCCGATAAGGTCAGATTGTCCAAAACAATGTAATTATACAATGATGACAAATAGGGCGTTTTTGGTTGTGAAAACATGAAACGGTTTCCGCCTTTATTCTGTGAAACATTTTCAAGTACCCGGCCGAGCGAGTTTTCATCAATCTGTACATCTTTTGAATAATCCGGACAATACACATAATTCAGTGCCTGATGAATAACGTTGCGGTCGTGATAATAAATGCCGGTGATAATGGTCGGAATTACAAGAAATGTTGCGAAGGAAATGAGTCTCAGCAAATATTTCCGGAAAGACTCTTTCAGGTATCTGAAATCGCGCGACAACTCGTCGATATGAAGGATGAACAGAAATACCGGTGTAAGCATCAGAAAGCCGGAGCCCACTGCGATAATAGCAAATATTGACAGCGGCAGGAATGGTAGAAAAACAAGAAAAAAGTACAAGGTGAATGAGAATGTCAGACTCTTTGCAATAAAAACTAACAGCCTGGTAGTCCTGCTTTTCAATTCTGGCAGGCATATGAATAATCCGTTGGCAACTGCAATTATGTAGAACCAGATACTACGGAAGTCGCCGAAAATCATAAAATCGTTATCATTGGTAAGCAGACCGTTATTCAGGGCCAGTCCGGTCAGCGGAAGCAACAAGGCAATCGGAATTTTCCAGAACAACTTATATTTTGCGCGGTTGATTGATTTTTTTGACAGCAAAAGGTATAAACCTCTGATAAGAAAAAAGAAGAAAAGTATTGTGATAACAATGGCAATGACTAGTATGCTGTGTGTTCCTAGGTCCGTATTAAAGTGTTTCCACAAGGGTAGTACAGTCTGTGTGAAAACGAAGCAGAATAACGGTATCAGTACTGCAAGGCCGAAATTCAGCCAGATTTTATGATCTTTTTGTTCAGGCGAAAATTTCACAACAAGTATAAATACTGAAAAAGCCATTGTAGGCATCAGGAATGTTCCTGCATACAACAATACTTCTCCGCTGAGCATCCAGCGCGGAATGCTGAATGGCATCAGACTTTCGTAATGATAGCCGAGCAGATACAGAAATGTGATATGCAGTGCCAGGGCAAGAAAGCCATATATGGTTTGCACATTTATTCTTTTCAGGATGAGATAAATGCAGTATCCTAGACTCAGCAGACCCAGTGCGAGAAGCGAGAGACCGAAATGAAGCCACATTTGCAGACTGTCTTCATTCAGGAGGGAATGAATAATGCTATATTGCTGATAGGACAAAAACAATAATACTGTCAGAGGCAGCGTACTGATCAGCAGCAGCCACTTCGGATCAAGCAGGTTTTTCATTGTATTTTCTTTTATTTATTGATTTTTCGGCAAGGTAAAACAACAGCACCAGGAAGCTTAGATTGATGGCTATTCCCGTGGCCTCGTGCAGAAGTTCATGTGGACGTGAGGTAAAGAATATGTTGGCAAGATTCTGCACATGTATGGAAACGACAATCCGACATGTGTTTGTGAAAATGGTGAATATATATGCAAATATGAGAGTGGCAGGAATTACCAGTGCTTTATAAATGCTTTTCTCAGGTCGTCTGATTGTCACGAACGATAATGTAATAAACGAAAGCAGCATGAAATTGAAACCTGCACACGATTTTCCAACAATAATATTCAGCTGGTCATGCACAAAACCGGCTTCCGGCTGATAAACAGAGTATGTTCCAGTAATAATCCTGACTAGTTTGTCCGTAGGAGCCAGAATAAAAAGCAAATCATTGTTTGTTGACTGTGTGTACAAAAATTTCAGTGCAATAAACATGATTACTGCAAAAATGTAGTATGGGAAATTTCGGTTTATTATCACTTCACGAACAAATTTTATCACCCGGAAATTCATGGTGTATTAACCCTGATTGCCTAAAATTATTATGTCGGCGCGTTTATGATTTTATTTCAGCATCCATCCTTTGATGTGTGTGGGTCTGATAGCTGAATGATTTCCGTCAGTTTAAATAATTTTGTCATTCAATTATTTCTGAGCTGAGATTGAGACCCCTGAATGAAATGAAAATATTATTCTACGCAAATATGCGGCGAATAGAGAAATTATTTACCGCAAAGCAATCTGTTCTTTTTTCGGATCGCCGTTTTGTGCGACCAGATAGCATGCATAGCGGGTTAGCATAATAACACTTACCTCTCTTTGGCCTCCCTTGCCGAGTTCGATCATTTTGTTGAAGTCAACGAAATGATCAACAATAAGCTGGGCGCTGGTTTCGCACGATTGCTTTGCTTTTTCAACTGCATTGGTGAAATTTCGCCAATCGGAATAGCCCAGTAATTCCTACAGTTTGAGGGTTAGAACAAACAGACTGTTTATCCTTCGACTGCGATAATCCTGCGGGCTGCCTCTGCTGGGGTCGGTTCTTCTGTCAACATTTCGACTCCGCTCAATGTGACAAGAGCAGGGCACAGCGTGACAGTGGAAGGGCTCAGGATGACAGCGTCGGCCCCCTGAGTGACTGTCGTAGAGCAGCGTGACTGAGGATGTAAGTTGTATGACAAAAAGAGTTTTTAAAGGTGCCCTAGAAATAATTCACTTATAAACCTTATTTTTGCAGCAAATTTCATCCGCATGAAGAATTTTGTTGAAGAACTGAAATGGAGAGGCATGGTGCACGATATGATGCCCGGTGTTGAAGATTATCTGAAAGAAGGCATGGGAACGGCTTACGTGGGGATTGATCCCACCGCCGATTCGCTGCATATTGGTCATCTCGTATCTGTGATGATGCTCAAGCATTTTCAGTTGTGCGGGCACAAACCCATTGTACTCGTTGGCGGTGCCACCGGTATGATTGGTGACCCGTCAGGCAAGAGCGAAGAACGCAATCTGCTTGATGAAACCACGCTGCGTGCCAATCAGGAAGGTTTGAAAAGTCAGCTGATGCGTTTTCTCGATTTTGGCGAAGCAGCTCCCAATGCAGCTTTGATGGTGAACAACTACGACTGGATGAAAGAACATACTTTTCTTTCATTTATCCGCGACATCGGAAAACACATCACCGTGAATTACATGATGTCCAAAGACAGTGTGAAGAAGCGCCTCAGTGGCGAAGCAGGCGAGGGCATGTCGTTTACGGAATTCTCGTATCAGTTGGTGCAGGGCTACGATTTTTTGTGGCTTTATCAGAATCGCAACTGCAAAATACAGATGGGAGGCAGCGACCAATGGGGTAATATCACCACCGGAACTGAGCTCATACGGCGCAAAGCCAGTGGTTCGGCGTATGCATTGACATGTCCGCTAATCACTAAAGCCGATGGCGGAAAATTCGGTAAAACCGAAAAAGGCAATGTGTGGCTCGATCCTGAAAAGACATCTCCTTATGCTTTCTATCAGTTCTGGCTCAATACTTCAGACATCGATGCTGAGAAATACATTAAGATTTTTACACTGCTGGGCAAAGAAGAAATTGAATCGCTGATTGGGCAGCATGCCCAGGAGCCGCATGTGCGCTTATTGCAGAAAACACTTGCGAAGGAAATGACCATTTTTGTTCACTCCGAATCAGATTATAACACTTCGGTCGAAGCCAGTGAAATCCTCTTTGGCAAAGGCACCACAGAGACTTTAGCCAAGTTGCCTGAGTCGGTTTTTCTGTCGGTATTCGATGGTGTTCCCATGACCGAAGTTGCTGCATCGCGCTTACAGGAAGGCATTCCTGCAATTGAGTTTCTGGCCGATGAGGTTGGCGCATTCACTTCGCGCGGCGAAGCCCGTCGTATGGTGAAAGACAATGGCGTGTCAATCAACAAAGAAAAAATAAACGAGGAGTTTGTTGTGAACTCCGCATTATTGCTCAACGATCGCTATATTCTTATTCAAAAAGGAAAGAAGAATTTTTATCTGGTGAAGGCCGTTTGAATATTGGAAAAGGAACAAGGAAGTTTGAAGTAAGTCTGAAGTGAAAATTACTTCAACATTCATTCTTCCATATTCATGATTCTATGTTCATCTTTCCTTCGTCATTCCCACTTCCTTGTTCATCATTCCTTGTTCATATCATTTCCACTCCCAGTCCTTCTTATCATACACTGATTTGCCTGATTTCAGCGCCAGTTGTTTGATAAAATCGTCCCAGATATTGCGGCCGACCTCGCGCCCAATGGGCAGTACAGCAACAGTGCCGGTGTCAAACATAATGAGGTAATGCGTGCCCAGATCATTTATTTCTGTTATAGAAGAATACTTTACAGACCTTTCACCTTGGGGTGCTACCAGGAATAAATCGTTGGCGCGGTCTTCAATACTGAGACTTTTATCCAGATTTTCAGAATATCGTTCTTTGATATCTTTTCTGAAATGATTTTTAAATTGATACCGGCTGAAAATCGGATAAACCAGAAACCAAATTATGGCAACACCAGCCAGAATGCCGGCTATGGCCCAGTTGGAGTCTGTGGCGAAATAAATTCCGATTCCAAGAAAAACGATGGGCCAGAGAATACGACTAAGCATACGTCTTGCTTTTACTTGCTTTGAGCGCGATGCCGTGTATAACTGGAATTTGAGGTAATCCTCTGCGGTGAGCTGATAATTGATTTTCATGCGTATTGAATTAATATTTTTTCTGCGTTTCCGATGATTTCAAAATTGTCGTAAATACTGATGTCTGCATCTGTCAGACTATCTTTGAAAGAGATGGTATCTTTGTAATCCGGGTTCCATAATATCAGATTTGATGGGATGCCGGCTTTGATATATCCGTAATCTTCAAAACCAAAAATCCGGGCGGCGTTTGTTGAAGTGAGCTGCACAAATTGCTGCATGCTAATTCTGTTTTGCAACACTCCGTGAGTGAAAAGCAGATTCATCCTGTAATGCAGTCCACCTGCGCCATTCGGAATTTTGGTGAAATCGAAACGACCTTCCATTTTTTGCCGCAACGTAAACGGACAATGATCAGTCGAAACGCAATCTATGGTGCCATCCGCAAGTCCCTTCCAGAGTTCTTCGCGATCTTCTGCTCCGCGTATCGGCGGGCTGATGATGTATGGAAAAACCATGTAATAAAACTGCTCATAGACTTCTTTATCGAGCAACAGATATTGCGGACATGTTTCTGCAAATATCGGAAGTCCTTCTTTTTTCGCTTCGCGCAAAAGCCGTACTGATTCAGCGGTTGACATGTGTACGAAATAGGTTTTGCAGCCGGTTTCACGCACCAGATCAATCACTTTTTTAACGGCATTGTATTCTGTTTCGGGTGGCCGGGAGTACGCATGATACTTAGGTTCCAGCTTTCCGTCAATCACAAATTTATTTTGCAGTTCCTGAATAATGTCGCCTTCTTCGGCATGTATGGCCAACACGGCGCCATAGTAGCTCAGACATTTCATAACTTCTTTCAGCTGGGTGAAATCCAGACCAATGGTATTCCGATAGGCCAGATACACCTTAAACGAAGTGATGCCAAGCTCTTCGATGCACTGCCTGATTTCTTCAGCAACAGAGTTGTTCCACCACGTTATGCCCATGTGAAATTTCAGCGGGATTACGCACGCAATGGATTCTTTTTCGCGGGCATCCAAAGCTTTAATCAAAGATTGTCCGCGCGAAGGCGTTACAAAATCGATCATGGCTCCTGTACCACCCATCATTGCAGCAAATGAACCGATACCGAAATCATCACAGGAGGGCCCTGCGGGAGTCGGAAGTTTCAAATGCACATGCGGATCAATCCCGGCTGGAATAAGGTAACGGCCTTTGCCTTCAATGATTTTGTTGTCATCAACTTCCAGTGTGCCGGGCTTCCCGATTTGCTCGATGTATTGATCTTCGTTCACATACACATCGGCATCGAAGGTTCCGTCAGGGTTTACAACTGTGCAGTTTTTTATGAGGCCGGTATCCATTTTTTTTGAATTGAAAGATTAAAGTTACAAATATTCTTTTTGAAAAACAGTTTTTTTGCCTATAGATTTTATAGTTGCATATCAGAAATCATCCGGGTTATCAGTTTTCGGAATTCAGGCAGATCTTTGTGTATCGTATCAAACACCATTATCAGATCGACACCAAAATATTCATGTGCCAGAAAGTTGCGAAACGAGCGTGGTTTATACCATGAATATTTGTATTTGTCCGTTATTTCGGTAGGTAACGAAGAAATTGCTTCACCGATAATCAGAAACTGATAACAAACGGCACTGCTGGTTGTCAGATCAGAAACAAATTCATCTCTTGACAGATCTTTTGAAATGAGCTCAATATTTTTGATTGCATCAATGATATGCTCAAGCCTGAACCTGTATGATTCCTTACTTTTTTTCATACAGGACTTTCAGGTTATCATGGATGGATTCCTTTATTTCAGGTGAGAGCGCGCGTTCTGTGACAACATCGGTTTTGCGTCCCAACGCAGTTTTGCTCTTATGCGCAATTTCGGCCAAATCGAACAGTGTAAAAGAAAACCGGTTGTCCGTTTTGATCAGAATGTCAATATCGCTGAAGTCTGTGGCCTCATTTCTAGAAAAACTTCCAAAAAGAAATGCTTTCAGGATTCTTTTGTCTTTGCGTAATATGGCAGAAACTTTTTGTTTTATTTCGGCGAAAGTCGGCATAACAGCGTGAGCATAAACAGATACAGGCTCATTCGCAAATGTTTTGGATTCAGTCAGTTCGCGGCTCCACTTGTTTTGCATCCACATTTTCAATAAAGCAGCTTCATCAAGTGAATAATATCCTGCAAGTTTTACTACAAGACTTCTTGATGCTTGCCTGTTGCCGCGTTCCACCTTGCTCAGAATTGCCGGATCGCTGTCAATGTCAGCTGCCACCCGTCGCAGCGTCAAACCGCGCGAAGTGCGTTGAATTCTGATATGGGCACCAAAAGACTCCATAAAGCTCTGTTGACAAATTTTGTCAAATATACAAATTTCTTATGAAAGAAGCAAGAATGGGAAAATGATTTTTTTCACGTCATTTCACACCCGGAAGATTGGGTGATAAATACCTAAAGTTGGCCATACAACCAGGCATAGCCCAAAGCAACCAGGACAGAAAGGAAGTTTCCGATCAGAAAAAAATTATTGTACTTTTCTTCTGCCTCTGCATCCGAACTATCATGTTTTTTGATTCGCATAGCCAGTTTCAACGCGCTGAAAACCATTAAGCCGTGAGGAATTCCGTTGATTAATGTAATAAAGAGAAATTGTCTTTCAAAAATTCCTTTGAATATGTCAATCCCTTTAACCTTAGATTTCTCTGAAAGCCTACGCGACCATTGAGAAAAGAGTAGTGCAAGCAAAAATTCAGCTGCAAGTATAGTAAATATCAGATATATCCAGTTGGTTAATGACATTGTGCAATAAAATTAATCAATTTTTCAATAGCAAAAAATTCTTTTATCAGAAGCGACTTTTCTCTTTTCCAGGTCATCGACGATGTATGGTTGAGTTTTTTAGCAACAATCTTATAATCTTTATGCTTAATAAATTCACTTGCCAGTAATAAATCTGTCGCTGAATCCCACTGATCAATAATTGTTTGATAAAGAACAAATGCGTCGGAAAATGCTGTATCTGTTTTTGAATTGCCAGTCGAGATCATGAAACGAACTTGTTTTTTTTTGAGAACATCAATTTTTTTACGGGTATCAGATAGTCCGCGTCCAAGCATTCCATACGCAACTTTGTGATTTATGGGTGTTTCAATGATACCATAATTCAGCACAAAGCGGATTTGAAAATCGATGCCTTCATGAATACAGATTCTTTGTGCATCAAGAATGATATCGACACCACTTTTTGAGTCTTTGACAACTCCCTGAAACTCATCTCCAAGAGTGATGGTTAATGGCGACAAAATTTTCGCTTGGTGTAGTTTGTTGAGCTGGGTAATAATTGTTGCAAATTTCTTCTGCAATAATTTCTGATTGTAGGTTTCGCTGGAAACCACATCTCCCATCAGAATAAATTGATTTTTACTCATAGCAAATATGAATTTCTGCAAAAATACAAAATATATCCGAAAAATGGAAATAATTATAATAATATCCGAAAAGCAGAAATAGAATATAATATTTCCATATTGTGGAAATCTATTCCGACATCTTATTCCACAGCAACTGTGCCGCTTTGCGCGATTCTTTCAGGATTGAGAATTCATCAACAGTCTGAATTTCACCATCGCTGTATATCAGCTTTCCGTTAGCTATGGTGTGCTTTACATGACGTCCTTCAAGTCCGAAATAGAAATGACCGAGGAAATTATTCTGTGTCACCGGAGTGGGTGAGTCGTAGTCAAATATCACCAGATTGTTGCTTCCATGCGGAATATTGCTTTCGTGCAGATATCGGGCGCCGTTGCGCAGGCGTGTGTAAATGTCACCCCAACCTACATTGTCAAAGTTCTGTCCTGCAAAAAGCGCTGTCTGCGCACTTTTGATCATGTCGCTGTGCATGCCGTCGGTACCCAGCATAATGCGGTCACCAAGTTCCGAAGATGTGAAAAAGCCGACGCGGTTATTCAGATTGCTGTCGTAATTCACGGCCATCCATGTGCTGCTTTCGCGCACCATTGTTCGCTCTTTATTATCCATGTGAATGCCATGCCCGAAAATATTATTTTTGAGCGATAGCGCTCCGGCCCGCTCAAGACGCTGCACAACGCTGCATCTGTATTTTTCTTTCGTAAATTTCTCATCCATCGGATCTTCTGCCACATGAATGTGAATGCCGGTTTTATGTTTGTCAGCGATGGCAATGGATTTCAACAAAGTATCGTCTTCTACCGTAAAAGACGCATGCAGCCCCACAAGCCCGCGACGATTGTTCAGATATTCATCACTTTCATCAAGACTTTCCTGAGCTTTTTCAACGCCATAGCGATCCGTAATTTCATAACACAACAAATGTCCGACACCCAATTCGTCAAATGCTTTTGCGATGGTTTCAAGCGAACCTTTTAAAAAATTGGGCGAAGCATGATGATCGATGGCGAAGGTACAGCCATGTTTGGCGCAATTCATTGCAGTGGTGAGCGCGCTTAATCGGACCATGTCCTGATCGAGGCACTGATCGAGTGTCCACCAGATATATTTGAGCGTCTCTTCGAAATTCGTTGGTGATTTTTTAGGCGCATTCATTCCACGCGACAAAGCTGAATACACGTGGTGGTGCGCATTCACAAATGCCTGTGTCACCAGCATTCCGTTGCAGTCAATGGTTTTGTCGGCTTTTGTGTCAGCGGGTACAAATTTGAAACCGGCACCCGGAGCTTCGTCCACGAGCATGTGCCCTGAAGTGATTTCAAAAGTTTCAGGATGGATATACGTTGCGTTTTTGAGGAGTATCATGGTTCAAGTGTTTTTACAAATTTACTGAATATTTATTTGATAGCGCGGTTTTCAGTAGAGAAATCCAAACAGCCACAGTGGCAGAACGTTGGTGTGTCCGTATTCGATATCGTCCTGTACTACATATGCATTGCGAATTCCCGCTATCTGCTTTTTCTTTTTCGACCTGCCGCCAATTTCAAAAGTGTACTTTCCATCTACCAGGAAATCGCTTTCAGGCGAGCTGAAGACCTTATGTAGTGCTGAAACCTGATTCATGAAAAATGTTTCGCGGATGGTTCCTTTTTCCGGAATACGGATATCAGAAAGGGCATACAATAAATTCGGATTATGCAGATACACTTTCTCGGGTTTGCTGAGTTGTCCGAGTCCTTTGGAATTGGGATACAATGCAGTGAATATATCGGCCTTTGAAAGATATTGAATATACTTGATAATGGTTTCGCGTGATAAGCCCATCTCGCGTCCGAGTTCAGTGATATTGGGCTTAAACGGAACCAATCCGGCCATGATGGTCAGCAGCTTTCGAAGAGCAACAACAGCAGTATAATCCACATTAAACAGTGCCGGAAGATCGGTTTCAGTTACCTGATTGATGGTGCTCAGCAGACGTCGGTGGTAGCCCTTTGCATCGTCGTGTGCAAATGGGAAGCAGCCGGATTGATAGTATTCATGCAGATACCGGATGGGAAACTCAACGGTCTTCATGAGCTTTTCAGCTGTCTTTGTGCTTCGCTGAAGAATATCGTCGAGTGTAATGACCGGCGCCTCAATTCCATAGAACAATCCTATGTATTCGCGCAACGACAGAGTGTTCAAATGAAAATGGAGTGCGCGACGGCTCAGGTCTGCGCCACTTTTATATATATCAAGTGCCGAAGAACCGGAAAATACTACGGTCAGTTTTTTAAAGCGGTCGTATATGTTTTTGATTTCACGCGACCAGCCCGGATATTTGTGCACTTCATCGAGAAACAAATGTGTACCCCCTTGCTTTACAAAGGCATTGGCCAATGAAACAATAGTATTATTGCTAAAGTAAAGATCATCGCAGCTGACATACAAAGCTTTGTCACTGTCGCTGAAGTTTGCTTTCAGATACTGAAGCATCAGCGTAGATTTTCCAACGCCACGCGCTCCGGTAATACCAGTCAACCGTTGATCCCATCTGACTTCAGCTAGGGCATAGCGGATAAAAACCATATCCGTATCGGCTATGTATTGGCGCGATGTTTCTCTCAGTGTTTCCATAATTGTAAAATATAATTAGCAAATATACGAAAAAATGTTGAATAGAAACAACAAAATAACAATAAAAAGTAAAATAAAAACAACAAAATACAAGAAAAACGTAAATAGCAATCAACAAAAAACGTCAAACATTGATTAAAATGCAGATAGTCAGATTGATATAGGTGTTAAATTTAGAAAATGGCAAACAACAGTATTACAGATAGATAAGTCTTATGTGACCTTTTGTGCTATTTTCTCATGGGCAATTGCGTCCTGCGGATGCCATCGAAATGGCACAACGCATTACCAACAGCGCCTGCTGTAGGAACAAGGCCAATCTCGCCCAGACCTTTTGCTCCATAGGGGCCGATTGGGTCAGGAACCTCAACGCCCATCACTTCTATGTCTGGCGTCTCGTGGGCGCGCAGAATGCCACATTCACGAAGTTTGGTGAATTTTGGGTATCCGTTTTCATACGGAAAGTCTTCTGAAATGGCATACCCAAGTCCCATGTGAACCGCGCCTTCAATCTGGCCTTCGAACATAACCGGATTGATAATTTTTCCTGCGTCGTGCGCTGCAACTATCTTTTCAATTTTGCCATGGTCATCGAGCACAACCAGTTGGGCTGCATATCCGTAACCGTAATGTGTTTTTGAATTCTCACAAACGGTCCCGGGCTTCACTGTCCAGTTACACTCCCAGCGCGCCTGATAGCGATGTCCGACAATATCTTTTATGGTCTTGCCTGCTAAATCAACGCGCATTGTTTTGGCCGCTTCGCGAATGGCATTGCCAAGTAAAACTGTTCCACGCGATGAAGTAGTCATGCCGGTTTTGATGCCTGCTGCCGTATCAACAATTACTTCAATGATAGAAGAGTCAATTCCTGTTTCTTCGCACAGAATCTGGGCTGCAATGGTGTGAACTCCTTGCCCCATTTCAGTCCAGCCATGATGCAACACCACTTTTTCAGGTGATTTTATTTCAATAATTACATCTGAATAATCGACCATTCCATTTCCGACGCCGCTGTTTTTGATGGCGCAGGCAAGACCCGAAAATTTTGCTTTTTCGTAATGCGGTTTTAATGCTTCAAGACAAGCACGAATTCCAACGCCTTCCACATGATCGCCGGTGGCTGTCGTCAGGCCATCTACGAGCGCGTTATCCCAGCGGAATTGCCAGCGATCGAAGCCACCCATTTTGCAAAGTTCATCCATGCAAGCTTCGAGTGCAAAGGCAGCCTGATTGGCCCCAAACCCGCGCATAGCACCGCAGGGGACATTATTGGTATAAACAGTTTTTGATTGAAGGTCAATCACCGGAACAAAATAGCCACCGGTGGCATGACCGGCAATGCGCTCCATGACTTTGGTACCGACCGATGCATATGCTCCGGTATCACCAACGGCACTGAATTTCATGGCGGTTAGTTCCCCTTTTTCGTCACAGGCCAGAGTAATGTCCATCCAGACCGGATGCCGCTTGGGATGCATGATCATGCTTTCTTCGCGCGTTAGCGTTACTTTGACTGGTTTTTTAATCAAGTATGCAAATAACGATGCGTGTCCCTGAACGGTCAGGTCTTCTTTTCCGCCAAAGCCGCCACCATTTGGAACCAGAATTACCCGGACTTTTTCTTCGTCAAGACCCAGCATAGAAGCTACCTGGCTGCGGTCTTCGTAAATGCCTTGTCCCGAAGAATAGAGCAGAACGCCTTCTCCATCGGGCAATGCCACAGCGCTTTCAGTTTCAAGAAATGCGTGTTCAATGCGTTGAGTCTCGAAAAAATTATGATAGAAATACTTTGATTTTGCAATAACTTCGTCTGCATCTCCTTGCTTCAGAAGACAGTTGTCGAGCAGGTTGACATGATTTTGATGCACCTGTGGCGAAGAATCTTTCAGCGCTTCGTGCGGATCGGTCACCGGCGTCAATACTTCGTACTCAACAATGATTTTCTTTGCCGCTTTACGCGCATTTTCTGCGGTATCGGCTACGACTCCGGCCAGTACATCCCCGATATATTTTGTTGTTTCTCCAATGGCAATCATCATAGGCCAGTCCTTATAAATAAGACCTACGATCTGGTTCCCGGGAATGTCTTTTGCAGTGAAAATACTGACAACGCCTTCACATTTTAGTGCTTCAGCAGTATCGACTTTCAACACCTTTGCTCTCGGATGATCGCTGAAGCGTAAGGCCCCATGCAGCATTCCGGGAAAGTTTAAGTCGTTGACAAATTTGCGCTGGCCAATGGCTGTTTCAAATGCTTCATACTTCGGCATAAAATCGCCGACGCCTTTGTTGTGATTGTCGTTTTCGCAGAATTTGTTTTCCGAAATCAGTTCAGCCGAAAGCTGAATGGCTCCTTCAATTTTTTTATAACCAGTGCAGCGGCACAAATGCCATTTAAGCGCAGTTCTGATTTCATCGATGGTTGGATCTGGATTTTCTTTCAGAAGAATTTTTGTTCTCATTACAAATCCGGGCGTGCAGAACCCGCATTGAACCGCGCCTTTTTCAACAAAAGCTTTTGCAATCAGATCACGAACCTTGGCAGGAATACCTTCAAGTGTCAGTACTGATGCGCTTTCGAGCGAACTCATTTTTGTAACGCAGCTCAGCTTTGCCTTGCCGTCGATTTCCACAAGACATGCGCCACAAGCCGATTGACCGTTGCAACCGTCTTTAACTGAGGTAATGCCTTGCTCATTGCGAAGCCAGTTCAGGAGCGACATTTCAGCATTTCCACCGAATTCAACCGGTTTATTGTTCAGAACAAACTTGATCATACTCTTTATTTCAAATCAAAAATCACAAACATCTTATTTCAACACTAAGTTCAAAATGTTCATCCTAAGTACCTCCGCTGTCATGCTGAGCGGAGTCGAAGCGCGAACAGCGGTGTCTACTCTTCCGAAAAGCTCAACTTTTATAATTGAAATCTTCAAGGAATTTTTCAGGATTCACAGCATCAGGAATATTGATTACAGACTGCACGGCATTTACGTCTTTCAATCCGCTGCCGGTAAGTAAGACACAAACATTTTCAGCAGCAGAAATTTTACCTTCATTGATTTGTTTAAGCAGACCTGCAAAAGCCGTTGCTGCTGCGGGTTCTGCGAAAACGCCCGTGTTGGAGCTCAATGATTTAGATGCATCCAGAATTTTCGAATCACTCACTTCGACAGTTTCACCATTGTATTCTTTGAGGAATTTTCTGGCCATTCTGAAATTGCGTGGAATGTCCACGGAAATCGAGTCTGCAATTGTGTTGGATGGTTGTGAAACAAACTTTTCAGCATGCAGATTGTTCACAATATTGTTGCTCCCTTCAGCTTGCACAGCTACGATAACTGGCATGTGATCGATGAGTCCGAGTTCCAGAAGATCTTCAAACCCTTTGTAAACGCCGGAAATGATTACACCATCGCCAACCGGAACAAAAACTTTATCCGGAACTTTATTTCCATATTGAATGAACAATTCAAATGAAACCGTCTTCTTTCCTTCGATTGTGAAAGGATTATAAGCCGTATTGCGGTTGAATATTCCCGTTTTTTCAGTGAGTGCTACGCTGAGATCGAAGGCGTCATCGTAGGTTCCCGCCACGGGTACAATCTGTGCTCCGTACATCAGTATCTGTGTCAACTTAGCTTTGGGAGCCGCAGCAGGAACACAAATGATTGCTTTTTGTTTTTGCGAAGCACAGATTCCGGCCAATGAAGAGCCGGCATTTCCGGTCGATGCAGCGATAATTGTGTCAATGCCATGTTCCTTTGCATACGCCGAAACCAGCACCGATGCCCGATCCTTGAATGAGAATGTCGGATTACGAGAATCATCTTTCAGTGCAAGATTGAACGGAAGTTTCTTGCCGTTGAGTTCATTCACCGGAATCAAAGGCGTATTTCCGACTGCAAGATGTCCGAGCGATTCTGCTTTTTCAATCGGCAATAAAGGCAACCACTGCTGCGAAGTAAAAAACGAATGATCTTTTTGAAATCGATTTTTCAATTCCTCAAAATCATACAACGTTTTCAACACCCCTCTGGGTGGTTGTCCGGGTTGATTCTTTGCAGCACAGAACGGGCAGAGATACATGAAATCGGCATCATGAAACTCTGCGCCGCAATCGGTGCATTTGAAATAATATTTGCGTTGCATAAGGCTAAGCCTTTTTAACGTCCTGATTGAATTCCTCAATCATTTCATCCCATTTTTCGGCCTGAGCAAACAGTTTTGGCCACAAATCCTGATCATACCACAACTGATTGATTTCATCGATGGGTTTTTCCTGTTGTTCAACCCAGGTGAAATATTTCAGGTTGTGAATGGCTTTGCGGTCAGTATAGGTGAGCTCTTTCATATAATCGACCGATGCGCCCATGAATGCTTTTTCGAAATCGCGTGCAGCCTGCATTTCGCTGTAAGCGCCATTTTCGGCATTCAGTTCTTCGAGACGTGAACCATACATTTCCATGCTGTCAGTTGCGATGGTGATGATTACATCGTTCTCGTCCATTTCAAAATATTTTGCCGTCTTGATGGCCGAAATTAAATTGGCAACACCAGATATACCAAGGTAATCCAGTTTGTTGATGGTGTCTGCATCAATACCGACCGAAGCCAGGAATTTTTTACCGGCGGGATCGTTGAACAAGCGAATACCGCGCATGCAGTCTTCGTCGTCGATGGCTGTAACAACATCGGTGTTTTTCACATTATGAACCCAAGGCACATGTTTGTCGCCGATGCCTTCGATGCGGTGTCCGCCAAAGCCGTTGTTGAGCAGGGTGGGGCATTGTAGTGCTTCGGAAGCGGCCACTTTGATATGAGGAAAAACAGTTCTCAGATAATCGCCTGCAGCAATGGTACCGGCACTCCCGGTGTTTGAGATATAGGCAGCAAGCCGTGATTTGTCATTTTTTATATAGCTGAAAATCTCTTCAATGGCAGGACCTGTCACGTTGTAATGCCAAACCGGATTTCCAAATTCGTCAAACTGATTCAGAATAACGTGATCGGGTTTATTGCGGCGAATGTCCCAGCATTTGTCGTAGATTTCTTTTACGTTGGATTCACATCCCGGTGTTGCATAAACTTCGGCGCCAATTTCATGCAGCCATTCGAAGCGCTCCTTGCTCATTTCCTGCGGCAGAATGGCCACAGCAGTGACGCCCATGAGATATGAATCGAAAGCGCCGCCACGGCAATAATTACCGGTGCTGGGCCAAACTGCTTTGTGATATTCGGGGTCGAACTGACCACTGATAATGCGGGGAGCAAGGCAGCCATAGGCAGCTCCAACTTTGTGTGCGCCTGTTGGGAAATATTTACCAACCATCAGAAAAATACGGGCTTTGACGCCAGTGATTTCTTTTGGGATTTCAATATAATTTACTTTTCCAAAACCGCCCCCGGTCTTTACTGGCTCGTTTTTCCAGGTGATACGAAAAAGGTTCAGTGGGTTCAGATCCCACAGCCCGATGGTTTTTAGCTTTTCAGTTACATCGGCCGGAATCAGGTCCGGATTGCGCATTTGTGCAAATGTTGGCAATGTGATGCCTTTTTCCTTGAATCTTTTAACAGCTTTTTTACGAATGTCTGGGTTGACAATGTGATCAAGAATCTCAATCATAGTACAAATAATTTAAGTCTGCAAAGTTACATTAAATAGATACGAGAAAGCAAATTATCAGCATATTTTTATCTGATTTAAGAAATTGCTTCGGCAAATCACTCAAATAGACCGTATGTAATCCAGTATATTGCTGGATTACCAGCCCGAATTCCGGCAAATGCCTGACGCACATAAAATTCCGATCTGTTTTTGTTGCAGATATAAATTTTGACTTTAGAATCAAATGGAATATTTTTTAGATCAGGCAAAAATATACTTACCGAAATTGGCGCCCATTGTCCGACCGGAAGTGTTTCTGTGCTTATCGGTGTTGCGTTCCATGAAATTGTGCCGGTATCCGTTTCGAGTGATGCCACCCACAATGCTTCTCCGGCTATGCTGTCGGGAAGATAAATCCATGCAGTAGCATCTATAATATTGGCCTGTGACCTGATAAATCCATAAGTATGTTTTGTCCAGGTGACGCTGTATTCATCAGTGCTGTCAATTTTAATTATACGTCTTGAATTTAGTGTGTCTTCAATTACACTTGCAGAATCAAACAGCCATCTGATGGATGAAGATTTGCTGAAATCGCATTTGCTGCCCCATAAATAATTTCTGTAATGTGGCTCTCCGCGCATCATTACAATGCATGAGCCTTGGTTGTAGTTGGATTCCTGAAGAGAAACTGGAAAATATTCATGAGCGAGTGCATAAAGCCATGGTTGCGTCTCAGATGATTTTGCAATAATCAAATAGTTGTAACTGGTGTCTGCCAGCCAATTACGCAGTTCCATGATGTTTTGCTGCGATTCAGGAAAAGCGTATTGCAGCTTTGGATTAATTCCGTATCTGTTTTTGTAGATATCGGCAACTTCGCTTCTGAATGAGGTTAACACAAGTGTTGAGTCAACTGGATGGGTTTGCGTGAATGCTTTTATTTCTTTGGCAGTTTCTTCGTAGGGGGATTGATAAAAATATTTATAATGATCTCTCGTCCAAATCAGCGAATGAATAAGAATCAGTGACCAAACAATTGTAATTCCGATGGTTTGACGCGTGCTGATTTTTTCGTAGAAACTGAAAGCGAGAAATATCAACATTGGAAAAGAAAAAAGCAAAACGGAATATTGCAGCAAAGCAGCAACTTTCACTGAATAAATATATCCTGCAATTGCTGGTATCGTCCCGAAAATAAGCGCAACAAGGTGAACTTTGCGAAAACGAATTTTTTTTCTGACAACACTGATAATGACCCCATAAACAATGATTAGAGCAAAAGCTACAGCTGTGACATACGAGAAATTGAATATATATTTTCCATAATCAACAAAGAATCCCAGTGTGGGTTTATTCAACCATTGCTCTACACCACCCATTTGGAGCTGATTAAGCGTAATTGAGATGTGAGGAATGTAAGCAAGAGCAATGATGGCGCATGCGATTATGTACCTTTTAAGCTCTTTCCCTTTAACGAGAAACAGCCCTGTCATACCTGCGAGGCAAACCATTAAGAATGTAAAATGGTGATTGTATTCACACAGAATTCCACCAACAATAAAAAGAAGAAAATTGCTGCGGTAGTTACCGATGTGCGTAAGAACAATCCGCGACCACCCAAGCAGCATAAGCAGGGTGAAAAACAAACCACTACCGTATGGACGTGCGATCTGACTATATACAATCGTGTATTGCATGAAAGCAATAGTGGCTGCAGACAAAAGTCCCACATTGAGGGAGAACCATTCGCGGCCAATCTTCCAGGTTAAATATACTGACGCAATTCCTGCAAGAATAAACGGAAGTTTAATCCATCCCTCGTTGAATCCGACGATTTTCGTGTAGTAAAAAAGCAAGACCTGAATTCCTGCAGGGTGACCATCAATGCTGACTCCGTACTGAATAAGATCACCGAATGAATCGAAACGCGTCCTTAGCAGAGCGCTCAGCTCGTCATAAGTATATGGAATATGAAAAAGATTGAAGAGCCTGAATGCGGCTGCAGCAATTATAATGGAAAGTACCAGAAATTTTATTCCAGGAGTCACTCTCATATCAGGTCTATTTTCTTATTGTTTCAAGATAGTTCACAGCTGGATTTGCATATTGAGTCACAATAAAAGAAAGTTCATTTTCACTAAGTCCGACAGATTTCAGCTGTTGAACAAAATAGTCTTTTATTTCGGCCGTCTTATGGTCGGCAATCTCGAATGTCCGTGTTTCCGTCAACATATTGTAAGCCACTTTATGACTATCATAAAGCATATAATGTGAAAAAATTCCTTCGTCAATAATTGAAGCAATCGTTCCGCATTGTTTTCTCGAATCTGTTTCCGTGCATTCGTTCAAGCGGTCATTTATGGATGGAGAGAAATGAATATTGACATTGCCCTTTTTGCCACTAATGCCGGTTATCATATTTTTTAGGTCGTCCTGCGGAGTTTTGACATAAGTTTTACCAGAAGCTTTCATCCATAATTCCATGGCTTTCAGACCGTCGCAGGGATCAAATTCGTACGAAATAGAAACCGGAGAAATATTTAGTGGCAGCAGTGAATTTCTGAGATCTTTATTTTCTCCGGAGAGGCCAAGCATTCTCAAAAGACTTTCCTGCGTGCGGTCATTCCCGTCTTTTGCTCTGCCTTCGCGCTGAGCAATCCACAAAAAACAATTTCTCACCAGAATACTGTTACGAATATATTCGGAAAGGAGCATGGAGCTTTTTAGCAGATCGCGGCCAGACAAGGAGCGCCTGACAACAAATGATTTGTTTAGTTTCACGAACATCTCAATCCATGGTTTTACCAGCAGATTATCTCCAATGGCAATCTCAACCGTTGGAACATCATTAAAGTGCAGTCCCATATCAATCAGCGACGGATCCATAACAATATCGCGGTGATTTGAAATAAAGAGGCATGGGTTTCCTGCAATCAGGTTTTCAGTTCCGGTGAAACTTAACCTGGTGATGGATGAATCTATTATTCCCTGCAGAATTGGTTTGATCAGCAATACCTGAAATTCATCAATTGTTTTTACCCGCTTTAAATTTTCAAGATATAACGCATAGTTTTCATGAAAAAAATATTTCAGGACTGAAAGAAACTCGTCTTCCTTTATGAGCAGATCAAAGGCCTGATGAAATTCTTCGTTGCGATAGGGTCTGATATCATTAAACTTTTCCATAACAGCAATAATCTACAAAAATAGGCAAAAAGAATAAATACTTTAATTTGGCTTCAACCTATTCTATTTTCAGTTGTCAAAAAACAGTATCTTTGTTTTAAAAGTATGCTTTATGCGTAATTTTATACTTGCTTTTCTACTTATAGCAGTGATTTATCCCGGTCACTTATCGGCCCAGGAGCCAGACCTGTTTTTTTTGCCATCGGATTGCAGCACCAGTGATTATATGCCCGGAAGGGTAATTGTGAAATTCCGGCCCGAGGTATCGGATCGTTCGCAGAATGAAATGTTTTTATCAGAACTTGCTTTTTTAAAAGCCGAAAGTTATTTTCAGAAATTCCCTCACAGCAAAGTCCCATCGAAAAAAGAGAACGAATGGGGTATGCCATTGGTCGACCTGTCCGGTATTTATGAGATTTGCTTTAAACCTGAAACATCAATCGAGTATATAATCAATCGCCTGATCAGTTCCGGGATTTTTGAATACGTTTATCCACATTATATTGATAATCTGTTATATACACCTAATGACCCGAATATAGGTAGTCAATATTATTTGACCAGTATTCGTGCATATCAGGCATGGGATATTTGCAAAAGCGACACCAACAGAGTGGTTGCTATAACCGATACAGGCATTGAATTCAATCATCCTGACCTTGTTGGTGCAGTGAAGTACAATTATGATGATCCGATTGATGGCATTGACAATGACAATGACGGCTATTTAGATAATTTCAAAGGTTGGGATATGGGATCATGGGACAACAATCCTCAATTTGGTCCTACTGGTCACGGAATCCATGTGTCAGGTCTCGCGGGTGCTACCGTTGATAACGGCTTTGGAATGGCTGGAGTTGGATTCAAAAGTAAGCTTTTGCCTGTAAAGGTGGACAATTCTTATGGAAATCTTATGGCCACCTATGAGGGTATAATTTACGCAGCCGATCATGGAGCTAATGTAATCAATTGTTCCTGGGGTAGCACATATTCGGGAACACTCTATGGTCAGGATATTATCAATTATGCTTCGAATAATTGCAATGCACTGGTGGTTGCAGCTTGCGGAAATGCGAATAACATGAATTTTTATTATCCGGCTTCTTACGACAATGTTATCAGCGTTGCCGGGACTGATGTTAACGACTTTAAGTCTTCGACCAGTAGCTACGGATACAAAGTTGATGTCAGTGCTCCTGGCATTGGCATTTATTCTACATGGGGTGGTGCCTCATTCGTGACATCTGGCGGCACTTCTATGGCATCGCCTATTGTGGCCGGTGCCGCAGCACTCATTTCTTCATGGTACCCCCAGTATAATATGCTTCAGGTTGGAGAAATTATTCGAAATTCTGCTGATATCATTGATACGCTAAGCAACAATTTGCTTTATTCCGGATTGTTGGGTATGGGCCGGCTCAATATGTTTCGTGCACTTACCGATTCGCTGACTCCTGCAGTAAGACTTGTTCAATGGGCTTTTTCTGACAGTGCTGACATGGATTTCGATCCAGGCGACACACTTTACGTTAATGCAATGGCCTTAAATTTCCTTGATACTTCGTCCTCAATGCTTTATGCACGTCTCGAATGCCTAACGCCTGAAGTAATGCTTATTGATTCCATTTGGAATATCGGGGTTTTGAACACCCTTCAGAATGCAAGTAATTATTCGAATCCATTCAGAGTCAAGTTGTTAAACGTTCCACCCAGCACTACCATAAAATTTCTTGTTCATTTTTATGACAGTACCTGGCATTCGGCCGATTATATAAGCACCAATGTAAACAAAGATTACAATACACTTGACACTAATCTGCTGACACTTACAGTGACAAGCAATGGGAATTTCGCTTATAACAATCTGGTGAATATGTCGCAGGGCGAAGGATTCAGATACAATGGAGGAAGCAACCTTGTTTCCGGTTTTGGGCTGATGTGTGGCACCGATATGTTTCATATGTCTGATAATCTATATAGCATTGTGTATCCGGTCGACAGTGACTTTGTTGCTGATAATTACGTATGGGAGCTCAATCCTGCACCATTAGGCGATCAATGCCTTTATTCACAATATACCGATCGGGGCGCAGACTCTGCTTCGCAGATGCATATAACTGTTAAACAGTGGTCATACGCCTGGAACACACCGGAAGATGAAAACTTCATTCTTGTTAAATACCAGATCATCAATGATTCCATAACCGCGCTGGATGATTTTTACGCTGGTCTTTTTGCCGATTGGGATATTGTAAATTCCGCCGAAAACAGATGCTGGTTCGATCCTGCACTGGATCTGATTGTTGCGACAACTACAGATTCAGTAGTATATGCAGCAACAGCTTTACTATCGCCCTATCCGGCCAAACATTATGCAGCCGATTTGGATGGATTCAACAGCAGCATTGCGCTGACCGATGGTTTTTCCGAGTCTGAAAAATACACTATGATGAAATCAAATCGTTTGTTTGCAGGCACTGATATTGACGGAAACGACATTGCAGCCGCTGTTAGCTCCGGCCCGCATTCAATTGCTCCCTTCGATACGCTGGAAATTACCTATGCCATTATTGCAGGCAGCAATATGAGCGAAATTGAAGAAGGTTATTTGCGCGCCAAAGTGAGATTCTTGACCCAATTCTGAACCTGAATACAGACAATAATGACAAGGTGTTTTTGTATCCCAATCCAGTTGCGGACAGACTTAATTACTTTGTTGGTGATGAGAACTCCCAATATTCTGTTTCTATAAGTGACATGACAGGGAAGTTGTGTTTTTCCGGCAATGGATTTGAAAACGAAGGAAGTCTGGATGTTTCGTTTTTGCCTGCCGGATATTATTCGATACGGTTTGTGAGCGGAAATTCCTGCCAGGTTATGAATTTTACAATTGTGCGATGACCACCAGCCCTGAAGAAAAACGTAAAAACTGGAATATCCTGATTCCATATTATTTTGATGTACTGAGCGACTTTGCTCTGCAAGAGGGCATTGCCCTCAGCAAAGCATTTAAGACAGGCCTGGTATTGTTTCATTGCAACCCGGACGAATCTATTAAGTTGCGGCTGGCCGAGATTGCAAACAACATAATATCCAATCATGAAATTCACACCGAGTGTTTTATTCCAACCGGGAAAGCCGATGAATTGATGTTTGCGCTTGCGCACAAGACAGAATCAATATTAATTATCATTGGTCATAACAGCAACAACTCGTCGCTGGGCTTTTCGCTGGGAAAAACTTTACGTGTTATGCGTAAATCACGTACTCCATTTTTAATGGTTCCAGAGGGAATTCACAATAAATCGCTCAAAGATATAGTCTATTGCATGGGTTATCAGAAGACTGAGAAAGAAAAAATCCTGTGGGCATCGTATTTCGGTAGGATTTGCAAAAGCAAGATTCATGTAGTAATGCCAAAAGCGTCGGATCAGTTTTTTAAAACTGGCATCAGATCTAATTTGCAGGCAATGGACAAGCTCTATAATGCAGCAGAGGTGGATTTTAAAATGGTTTCGGTCGACGCTAATGTGCATCAGGCTGCAAATGCTGCTTTAGCTTTTAGTAACAGTATTCATGCCGGCGCATTCATTATTCTGACAACACTCCGACCCGACATTTTCGATTTTTTTGGAGGTTCGGACGATTTGATAGCGATCCGTAATAAATTTTCGGTTCCGGTGCTTTGTATAAATCCCCGCGACGATCTCTATGTTCTTTGTAATTAGCGGGCACCGTTAACTTAACTGCATATCACTTCTACTGATTGAAAGCCGTAACTGCATAATTTTTTTAAATAGTATTCCTTATTGCATTGAAAAAGTTTTAATTTTGCACCGAAACATTAAAAAGAAAGTTTTATGAAACTGAAACTGATCATTCAGATCTTATTGGGCTTAGGCATTCTTGCTTTGATTTATTTTATTTATTCCGGAATTATGTCTCCGGTGAAATTTAATAATGAAATGAATACCCGTAAGGACATCGTTATTCAGAAAATGAAAGATATAAGAACCATGCAGACAATGTATATGTCTATGAATGGTAAATATTGTTCAACTTTTGACAGCCTAATCACCTTTGTAAAAGAAGGAGAAATCCCACTCGTTAAACTTACCGCTCGCCCCGGTGATTCTACATTTACAGATCCTATCCGCGATACTGTTGGGTATGTGAGTATTAACGATTCCCTCTTTGGAAAAAGACCGGATTTCAAACTTGAAAATCTTTCGCATATCCCGTTTTCCAATTTCGAGAACGCCCCTTACGACAATTTTGAGATGAAGGTGGCAATAGTCAACAAGGGCAATGTGATGGTTAACGTAATTGAAGTATTCGCCCCGAATAAATATTATTTGAAGGGACTCGATCTTGAGAAAAACAATGTTGATCCTGAGGATGGGTTGCGTTTTGGATCTTTGACGGAACCTTCTACTGACGGAAACTGGGAATAATGAATATACATTCGGAATACTGTTTTTTGCCTGAAGGCGCCGTATTACCCGATGAATCAATAAAAGTCCTCGGAATTCATTCCGAAGGCTTTTATTTTTTAATTCATCATGGATCGGAGATTCTCTATGCACTGCTTGGAAGCTTTCGTAATGGCATTACTGCCAGTGCGTTAATGGCTATAACTGACCGAAAACCAACATTCAAAATGTCTGAGTTGGATCAGTTACTTCTGGTGCCAGAGTCTTTTGTCGCTGTACCCAATGAATTTCTAGCCATTCAAAACGACCGGCAATTGTATGAAATGGTCAATGTTATTCCTGATTCCTATGAGCTTATAAAGTCAAACCTTTCAAATACCGGAGCAACATTATTATCCGCTTTCAATTCTGAATCATTTCAGGTGCTGCAGCAATTGC
This sequence comes from Bacteroidetes bacterium GWF2_43_63, assembly GCA_001769275.1. NCBI lineage: Bacteria > Pseudomonadati > Bacteroidota > Bacteroidetes bacterium GWF2_43_63. The sequence goes on from MEOQ01000040.1 coordinate 158,172, forward strand.
AGCCAAAACAACCGTTGGCCGACCTGACCGCAGCGTGGTTCAATAAAATTGATGTTTCCGCATCGGAAAATTCTGCACATATGCTCATTTTCCCTTCTTCTTTTGTAATTGCAGTTTTTGTTAATGGCAAATTGCAGCTGATTAATTCGTTCAACTACAGCGATAAGAGCAATTTCCTGTATTATTCGCTTGGGGCTATTAAAGCTTGTAAAATAAATCCGGCAGATATCGAATTGTGGCTTTGCGGAGAAATAAGCCCCTCATCACCGTTAGCAGAAGCATTGACAGCGTATTTTCCGGCTATTCGTTACGACGCTGTAGAGAATAATGGCGATGCCGATTCCCGCAGACTTTCATCTATGTTGTTCCCACTTTTTCAATAATGCGTATAATCAGCGGCTCACTTAAAGGCAGAACATTCTCACCTCCTGAAAGATCGAGTGTGAGACCTACAACCGATATGGCCAAGGAAGGGCTTTTCAATATCCTTCAACACCGAGTGGCCCTTGAAGGCATTACTGTTATCGATTTGTTTTCAGGAACGGGTTCATTATCGTATGAATTCGTTTCTCGCGGAGCAGAAATGGTTTTTTCTGTTGAAAAAGATGCGGTGATGGTTGATTTCGTTCAATCAATTGCAAAAAAACTCAACCTCAAAAACATCAAAGCCATCCGCAGCGACGCCTATAAATTTCTGGCTCTCACTGCTATTAAGGCTGATATCATTTTTGCTGATCCGCCATACGGAACACCTGGTATTCAGGATATTCCGGAACTGGTTTTTAGCAAAAACATTCTAAACGAAGACGGGATGCTGGTTGTGGAACACGATAGTCATTTGAATTTCGGTGCCCATCCACATTTTGTTGAGGTAAGAAACTACGGTAAGGTTTACTTCTCGATGTTTCAATAAAGTAAATGCTGTTTGGCTGTGTTTCGCCATTGCGCGTCGTAGCGGCTTTCCACAAAGTAAATCAGCAAATCTGCATCGTAGCGGCTATCAACAAAGAAAATCTTTTTATCCGCATCATACCGACTGTCAACAAAATACCAGAGTCCCTTGTTATCTGTAGCATCATAGCGGCTATCACATTTATAAACAAGCAGATCGGCATCGTAACGCGAATCAGTCACATACACTTTTATGTCCGCATCGTAGCGCGAATCAACGAAAAAAATCTTCTGAGCTGAGGCACTGACAAGAATGCAGGCAAACATCAGCAGGGACAAAATGCTTTTCATGATGGTGGTTTTTTTGAGCTTCCGGAATTAACAAAAATCCTGCCCCTATTAGTGAAGTCGAATAATTTTTTTTAACGCTTCGAGTGAATACTTTACTTCTTCTTCTGTGGTAAAACATCCGAAGCTAAATCTCAATGTGCCCTGCGGAAAGGTGCCGATGGTTTGATGGGCCAGGGGAGAGCAGTGCAGCCCCGGGCGAACCATAATTCCATAGTTTTTATCAAGGGTAGCTGCAAGGTCTGCTGGAGTTATATTTTTGACATTCACCGAAACGAGCGGGAGCCTGTCCTCGTTGGCGGAAGGTCCGTAGATGGAAATTTTTTCAAAATTGCTGCATTCGCTTATAAAATAGCGGGTTAATTCCGAAAGCGATTTGCGAATATTGTTTATTCCTTTCTCCAGCACGTGCTGGATTCCCGCTTTCAGGCCAATAATGCCTACTGCATTCAGGGTGCCTGCTTCAAGTCGATCGGGGTAAAACAAAGGATGCCCGGCTAACTCTGAGTTACTCCCTGTTCCTCCATGTATATGTGTCCGGACCGAAATTTCATCCCGAATACACAGACCACCGATACCGGTAGGACCATAAAGTTTTTTGTGCCCAGTGAAAGCAAGCAGATCGATATGGTCTTCAACCATGTCAATTGGGACAAAGCCAGCCGACTGCGCTGCATCGACAAGAAACAGAATGTTTTTTTCGTGACAGATTTTTCCGACTTGAGCAATATTCTGTATAGTTCCGGAAACATTGGATCCGTGAATACAAATGACCATTCGTGTATTGCTGCGAATCAGCGACGTAAGGTGTTCAATATCAAGAAAACCACGTTCATTGCAACTGGCAATATCGAACGAAATGATTCCCTCGTCTTGAAGAAAGGTCACCGTGCGCAAAACAGCATTATGTTCCATATGACTGATGATCACATGATCGCCGGGGTTTAGAATCCCTTTGATGGCGAAATTCAAAGTATGCGTTGCGTTTGCAGAAAACATAACCCGTTCGGCAGCGGGGCAATTGAACAAACTGGCAATCAGTTCGCGAGTTTCAAATACTTCCTGAGCAGCTTTGGCTGCAAACTGATGCCCAGAACGGCCTGGACTGCCACCATATTCGGTAAGATATGCGGTCATCGCAGAAATTACTGTTGCCGGTTTTGGCCATGAAGTGGCAGAATTGTCGAGGTAAATTTTCATTTGAAATATTTGAAGGTTGTACAAATTTAATAATTCTAAGTTGATGTATTAAAATGTTCCAAAAAGCCATGAAAACATGAAATATTAGGTTTTTAATTGATAAAAATCAGTAATATTTGATAGTTAATTTAGAATGTCTATAAATTACCTGAATTCCTGAAGAAAACGGGATTTACATTATATCATGTACCCATTGTTTGCTAATTTTGGCAGTCCTTACACTAGAAAAAAGTCCTAATTCAAAACATATGAAAGAAAAAATCACCAGTATTATTGAGTCGTTTGGTAACGATGCCGCACGGTTGATGGATATCCTTTCTGAAGTGCAGTCCGAGTTTGGCTGTGTTTCATGCGAGGCGGTGTCTGTTATTGCCGAAAAGCTTCAGATTTCTGAAGTTGATGTGGTACAGACCCGTTCATTCTATCACTTCTTTACTAAGGAGCCGGTAGGCAAATACGCCATCTACCTCAACAACGCCGTTGTTGCGTGCATGATGGGTATGGGAGAAATTGTAGACGAGTTTGAAAAACAGCTCGGAATTAAAATGGGTCAGCGCACAGCCGACAACATGGCCAGTATTCACTTTACTGCCTGTATCGGAATGAGTGATCAGGAACCTGCAGCCATCATCAACGACGTTGTGTTCACTTCGCTTACACGCGACAAAGTGAAAGCAATTGTTGCCGACATGAAGGCCGGAAAAAGTGTTAAAGAAATGGTTACAGCATTTGGTGACGGCAACAATGCCCATCCGCTGGTTCACACCATGGTCAATAACAATATCAAAAAAGTTGGACCTGTTGTTCTCGAAGCTTATGAGTCAGGAGCTGGTCTGAATAAAGCTCTCAGCACAACTTCGCAAGCTGTTATCGGAGAAGTTCAGTCATCAGGTCTCCGCGGACGCGGTGGTGCTGGTTTCCCGACCGGAATGAAATGGATGTTCTGCGCAAAAGAAAGCGGTGACAAATATGTGCTTTGCAATGCTGATGAGGGGGAACCCGGTACATTCAAAGACCGCGTACTGCTCACCGAGCGCGCTGCCATGGTTTTCGAAGGCATGGCCATCGGTGGATTCGCCATTGGTGCTAAAGAAGGTATTCTTTATGTTCGTCGTGAGTATAAATATCTGAATGCAATTCTGGAAGACACGCTTAAAACAATGCGTGAAAAAAATCTTCTTGGTAAAAATATCCTTGGAAAAGGTTTTGATTTTGATATCAGGGTTCAGTTTGGAGCCGGCGCTTATGTGTGCGGTGAAGAATCAGCGCTGATTGAATCGGCTGAAGGAAAACGCGGCGAACCCCGCAACCGTCCTCCTTTCCCGGCTCAAAAAGGCTATAAAAACAGACCGTCAATCGTAAATAACGTTGAAACTTTCTGTGCTGTTTCAAGAATTCTTGATAAAGGTGGCGCATGGCACAAAGGCCTTGGCACCGATGAATCAGCTGGTGTGAAAGTTCTCAGCATTTCCGGTGACTGCAAGAACCCGGGCGTGTACGAAATCGAGTGGGGCATGACCATTCAGGAAATGCTTACAATGGTTGGTGCTACTGATGTTCAGGCAGTTCAGGTGGCTGGTCCTTCAGGCGTATGCCTCAATCCGGAACAGTTCGGACGCAAAATTGCGCTCGAAGATCTGGCAACCGGAGGTTCTATGATTGTGATCGGCAAAAACCGCGACCTGTTGAAAGACGTCGTACTGAATTTCATGGAATTCTTTGCTGACGAATCGTGTGGTTCCTGTGTTACCTGTCGTTCGTTCAATATGATTCTTCGCAACTCAATCAAGAAAGTGGTTGAAGGCAATGCAATCAAAAACGATGTTGAAGACATGGCAGCATGGAGCGAAATCATTCGCAAGACCACCCGTTGCGGTTTGGGTCAGACATCAGCAAATCCGATTGTAACCACCATCAAAAACTTCAGACATCTGTATGATGCAAAAGTGAAAGATGTTGAGTTTGCAAGTATGTTCGACATGAGCAAATCAGTTGCTGAATCATGTGCAGTGGTTGGCCGCAAACCTGTTGTTCACGAATAATTCAATCAGTAAAAACAAAAAAGAAATAATAATATGAGTGAAACAGTAAAATTCACGATTGACGGCAAGGAATGCACCAGCCAGAAAGGCCAGTATCTTGTAGATGCAGCTGCTGACAACGGTGTTTACGTTCCTGTGCTTTGTCACATGAGAGACGTTGTAGCTGCCGGTTCCTGCCGTATATGCACCGTAAAGGTGAATGGTCGTAACATGGCTGCCTGCACCACCCCAGTTGAAGAAGGTATGGCTGTTGAAAACAATTCGGCCGAACTCACCGATATTCGCAAAGCAATTGTTGAAATGCTTTTTGTTGAAGGAAACCATTTCTGTCCTGCATGCGAAAAGAGCGGTAACTGCGATCTTCAGGCATTGGGATACAAGTATCAGATGATGGTACCTCGTTTTCCTTACGCATTTGAGCGCAGAGACATTGAAGCCAGAGCCCCCAAAATTTATTTGGAGCGCAATCGCTGCATATTCTGCAAAAGATGTGTTCGCGTAATAAAAGATAATGATGGCAAGAGCATCTTTGCATTCAAAGGCAGAGGCCAGCACCTTGAAATCTCAATCGACCTTAAATTAGCCGCTAATATGACCGACGAAATGGCACAGAAAGCCATGGATATCTGCCCAGTTGGCTGTATTCTGAAAAAAGAAGTTGGATTCATCGATCCGATTGGCAAACGCAAGTATGACATGAATGTCATTGGATCTGATATTGAAAAAATCACCAAATAAGGAGGACTTAAAATGAGTAAACCAATTGTAGCAACAACTTCCTTAGCCGGATGCTTCGGATGTCATATGTCATTACTCGATATAGATGACAGAATTCTGAAACTCATTGAACTCGTTGAATTCAACAAGTCCCCCATTGATGATATCAAGACTTTCACCAAACAGTGTGATATCGGTATCATTGAAGGTGGCTGCTGCAACAGCGAAAACGTTCATGTTCTGAAAGAATTCCGCAAAAATTGCAAAATTCTGATTTCACTGGGCGAATGTGCTATCATGGGCGGACTGCCTGCCATGCGCAACGGAATCCCTGTTAAAGAATGTCTGGATGAAGCGTATCTGGGTGGACCAACAGTAGGTCTGAACACCGAGAAGATCATGCCCAATGATGAAGAGCTTCCAATGATTCTTGACAAAGTATATCCTTGCCACGAAATCGTGAAGATCGATTATTATCTGCCGGGATGCGCACCACGCGCCGACCTTATCTGGGAAGCCGTAGCAGCACTTGTGACCGGAAACCCGATGAATCTCCCGTACGAAGTGGTGAAATTTGATTAATCAAAAAAGAAAAAGACAATGGCACAAAAAGTAACAATAGAACCTGTAACCCGCGTTGAAGGCCACGGAAAAGTGACCATTCAACTCGATGATAATATGAACGTAACCCAGTCGCGTCTTCATATTGTTGAATTCCGCGGATTTGAACGTTTCGTTCAGGGCCGCCCTTACTGGGAAGCTCCTGTTCTTGTTCAGCGCCTGTGCGGTATTTGCCCTGTAAGTCACCACCTCGCTGCTGCAAAAGCATTGGACGTGATTGTTGGCGCAGGAACCGGACTCGGACTGACTGCAACCGGAGAAAAAATGCGTCGTCTGATGCATTACGGACAGATGTTTCAGTCACATGCACTGCATTTTTTCCACCTCTCATCACCTGATTTTCTGCTCGGATACGATGCAGATCCTGCAATCCGCAACGTAATCGGTGTAGCTCTCAATTTCCCGGATCTCGCTGTTCAGGGTGTGATGATGCGTAAATACGGTCAGGAAATAATCGAGCGCACAGCTGGAAAGAAAGTTCACGGTACCGGCGCTATCCCTGGTGGTATCAACAAATGTCTGAGTGCTGATGAAAAAGCATTTCTGATGAATGGATCAGACATTATGAACATCGAAAAGATGATTGCATGGGCCGATGGTGCACTGCAGTTCTTCAAGGATTATTACATGAAAAATAAAGCCATGATTGATGGCTTTGCGTATTTCCCCTCAAATCACTTGAGTCTTGTCCGCAAAGACGGAGCCCTCGATCTCTATCACGGTGTTCTCCGTGCTGTTGATGCTGAAGGTAACAGAATTCTGGACGATGTTGACTATCAGGAATACAACAAATACATTGAGGAAGAAGTTCGCTCATGGAGCTATATGAAGTTCCCATACCTGAAACATTTGGGTAAGGAAAAAGGCTGGTATCGCGTAGGACCACTTGCTCGTCTGAACACCTGCGATTTCATTCCGACACCGATGGCACAGAAGGAATTCGAATTCTACAAATCACAGACAAACGGAAAACCCGACAATTATTGCATGCACATGCATTGGGCTCGTTTGATAGAATTGTTGCATTCTGCTGAAGTGATCAAGGATCTGCTCAATGATCCAGACATCTTGAAGAATGATAATCTGGTGACCAAAGGAACCAAGCTGAGCGAAGGCGTTGGTGTGATCGAAGCTCCACGCGGAACTTTATTCCATCATTACAGAATCAACGAGAACGACCAGATTACCATGGCCAACCTCATCGTATCTACAACCAACAACAATGAGCCGATGAATCAGTCGGTGAATTTTGTTGCCAGAAGAATGATGACCGGCCAGAAGGAAATCACCGAGCCGATGAAGAACCAGGTTGAAATGGCTATCCGCGCTTATGACCCGTGTCTGAGCTGCGCTACCCATGCGCTTGGCCAGATGCCGCTCGATATCAAACTTGTTGACTCAAAAGGAGATGTTTTGGATCATTACAAATCGTAATTCTCACCTATTCTATAAAAAAGTCCGCCGGTTTCCGACGGACTTTTTTTGTGAGTTTTTCAACAGATTATTACCGATCCAGAATAGATGAAAATAAATATTGTTCTTACCTTTGCAGCAAACAGCACACAATGAAAAAAACACTCATATACGGATACGGCAATGCAGGCCGCATGGACGATGGCATCGGCGAACGCTTTGTGGAAATGATGGACAAGTGGATTGAAGAAGAAAAAATCGAAAATATTTTTACCGATTGCAATTATCAGCTCAACATCGAAGATGCAGCAACGGTTTCGGAATACGATGCCGTAGTTTTTGTTGATGCCAGCATTGTGGAGGACGTTGAAAATTTCCGTCTTGAAAAAGTCGAACCCAACGATGCGACTATCGAATTTACTATGCATGCGGTGTCCACTTCATATGTGATTGATCTGTGCAAAAAGATTTACAGCAAAACTCCCGAAGCATATGTGTTGCATGTGCGCGCATACGAATTTGATTTTAGCGAAGAAATGACTCCTAAAGCGGTGGAGAATATGCTTGACGCGTTTGCTTTTCTGAAAGAATTTTTAAAGAAACAGTCGTAGCATTTTCACTATTTTTATTTGATCTTCAAAATCCAGAATGAGAATTGAAAATTTTATTCAAACAGGTTTGAAGTTTTTAATTAATTCGTAAAAAGTAGATTCAGAGCTGATTTGAATATGATTTCGTTTTAAACTGAAATGATTATAACTCGCCATAAGTGGGTAAAAAATAGTACTTCTGGCGAGTTATAAATGTATAATTGGCCATAAGTTGTAAATTTTGTATATTTGTGGCAGCTTATAATAATCAGTTATGAGAGCAATTGTCGGCAGAGATTTTGAAAAAGAAGAACTTGAAAGCTTCTATAAATCCGAAGTATCGGAATTTGTGGCCGTGTATGGCCGTAGAAGAGTGGGAAAGACTTTTCTTATCCGCGAGCTGTTCAGAGACAGAATGGAATTTTATCTGACAGGGCTTGCCAATGGTGGTTTCAGCGAGCAGATGGTCAACTTCAATCTGGCTTTGCGTGAGGCAGGTTTGAAAGATTTACCCTTGGCGAAAAACTGGATTTATGCATTTCAGCAATTGCGCACGCTGATTGAAAAATCAAGAAAGAAAAAGAAAGTGATTTTTCTGGATGAAATGCCCTGGCTCGATACGCCGAAATCGAAGTTCCTGAGCGCGCTGGAGCATTTCTGGAATTCATGGGCCTCGGGCAGAAATGATATTCTATTGATTGTTTGTGGTTCTTCCACTTCGTGGATTACAGATAAATTACTGAACAATAAAGGAGGTTTACACAATCGCATCACGCATCAATTGCGGCTGGAGCCGTTTACATTAAAGGAGTGCGCCGCATACGTCAAATCACTGAAATTCACCTGGAGCCAGCATCAGGTGGCTGAGTGCTATATGGCGCTTGGTGGTATTCCGTATTACTGGAGTTTGCTGAAAAAAGGGAGGAGTGTTGACCAGAACCTAGACCACTTGTTTTTTGGCGCCAATGCCCGTTTAAAAGACGAGTACAAAAACCTGTATGCTGCTTTGTTTAAAAACTCCGATCGGTACATGCAGGTTGTGGAGGCATTAAGCAAAAAGAGCTGTGGTTTGACCCGGCAGGAAATTGTTGAAAGCATTGAAGAAAGCAGTGGAGGAGGGTTAACCAAGATTCTGGATGATCTTGAAAACTGCGGCTTTATCCGTTCATTTCTGGCTTTTAACAAGAAAAGTCGTGACCGTATTTTTCAGCTTTCCGACTTTTACACCTTGTTTTATTTCAGGTTTGTGCGACGCTCAGGCAAGGATAAAAATTACTGGAAGAGCATGCTGGACACCACGCAGCATCGTGCCTGGGCGGGTTATGCCTTTGAACAACTTTGCACCATGCATGTTGATCAGATGAAAAACGCTCTCGGAATTGCCGGTGTATATTGCAATGTGTATTCCTGGCGCAGCCCTGCTGGCACTGATAAAGGTACTCAGATAGACCTTATTATTGAGCGGAACGATAATGTAATTAATTTGTGTGAGATGAAATTCTCCGTAAATCCTTTTGTTATTAATAAAAAATATGCGGATGAACTGAGAAATAAATTTGGTACATTCAGGAGTGTAACAAATACAAAAAAATCCGTATTCCTTACTTTTGTTTCATCGTCTGGATTGGCTCAGAATGCTCATTCCGGAATAATTCAATGCGAGATTGAATTAAAAGATCTGTTTGCTATGTAAAAGTTATAACTCGCCACAACTATGTATTTTAACCCACTTATGGCGAGTTATAAATTCTGAAAATATTTTTCAGTGCTTGCCGTGTTTATGAAAGACATAATGCGAATGATAGTGTTTATGCACTTCTTCGCCATGTTTGTGTATGTGTTCGTGAATAAGATTTGCACTAATCAGAAATTCCTCATCGTTCAGAATTTGCGAAGCTGTTCCGGTTTTTTTAATTGTGTGATCTTCTGAAAGCACAGCCACACGTGGCTGCAGATGATCGACCAGATCGAGGTGATGGGTTGAAAACACAATGGTTTTTCCGGCACGATTTAGTTCGAAAAGCAATTCAATGAAATATGTTTGTGATTTCGGATCGAGTCCGGCAAGTGGTTCGTCCACCAGAATAAGCTCCGGGTTTACGGTCAGAACAGAGGCAATGGCCACTTTCTTTTTTTCGCCTCCCGAAAGTGAGAGAACCGATCGGTCTTTCAGATTTTCGATTTCCAGCGTTTTTAGTAATTCCAGGGCACGAGTTTCAGCTTCATCCTGCGAAATATTTAGCTGGAGCGGGGCAAAGAGCAGTTCTTCGAAAACAGTGCTGCAAAACAGTTGCACATCCGGGTTTTGAAACACAAACGCTGTCTTCTGTCTAAACTGTGCATTGAAATATTGGTCCTTCAGCGATTTTTCGGTCACTTGTTTTTCATGAAACAAAACCTCCCCCTGATCTGGAAAAACCAACCCGTTCATGATACTCAGCAGTGTGGACTTTCCGCTGCCATTTTGCCCCATTATGCAAAGCATTTCGCCTTTTATTACATCAAGGCTGATCTGCTGCAGTGCCGGTATTTTCCCAAAATAGGAATAGGAAATATTTTTTAGTTCAAGTATTTTTTCCATAAGATCAGACAAAGATAATGACAAGTCCGGAGCCAACACAAACCAGCAGAACAACTCCATCGGCTATTCGGAACTTTTTCTGGCGAAGCAGCTTGACTTCCCAGGTGTATCCACGCGAAATCATTGCTGCATATGTTTGTTCATATTGTCGCTGTGAACGTCTAAAAATAAAAAAAACACGACCAGAAATGATGCTGCGGATGCTGGCCGATTTCACATTTCCTGCCAGCCGTGATCTGAGCGCGAGATAGGTTTCTTCAATGGTTTTTGAGAGAATGAAAATGAATTTATACGCCAGCGTCATTATCATCAGAAAGGTGTCAGGAATAAAAAACACTTTCATCCCTTTGGTGATTTGCGAAAACGAAGAGCTGTACACATACAGCATTGCCAGTGAAATAGAATTGAAAACGCGTAGAAAAAGACGACTTACAACATACACTCCTTCTTCGGTGATTCCTATGCTTGCTGGGATTTTGTAAATCCACCAATGAAATTCTCTTTGAAAATGAAGCAAAGGAAGAACAATTTTCCCGGGTGTGATCACATTCAGTAGAGCTGGAAGAAAGATCAGCAGCCCGAAGACACAGGCCAGTACGAGGATTTTTCTATATACGAAACGGTATGATATTCCGGAAATTAAATAGAACGAAGCAATCAGTCCGGTGGCTATAAGCTGTGACTCAATGCTGTGTGCAAGACTTATCGCTACAATGAAAAATATAAAAGAAAAGAATTTCACCAGTGGATTGATGCGATACAGCAATTTGTCCCGGGCTCCCGTTTCCGAATGAATATACATTGTTTTTACTGTGCCTGCAACAGCTTTCAACGTTTTATCGAGAAAAGGCATACGTTGTTTGCGACCGGTTCCGGACACGCTTTCGCTTGTGTTCTCTTCTGTCAGAAATGCGGGAACGTGTATACTCATTTTCGTATGATAAGTTTCGAAAGCAACCACGTTACACCAAGTGTCAATGCGGCTCCTATCAATCCTGAAAGGATGTAGTAACCCGATTGATGTCCCACCGACGGATCTTCGGCATTCATTGAATAATCGGCCATGGGTGCCTGATAGGTATCGGAATATTTTTGCAAGCCCTCGGGTACATATCCAACGAGTCCTTCAACCGTTCCGGCCGACCATTCGCCCCATGCATCACCTGCATCAAATGCCATGGGCAGAAAAATCCCGATTGGTGTCAAAACAATAAGAATTAATAAAAAAAACAAAATGCGTTTTTGTAATTTATTCATGTCGTCCTCCTTTCTGCATGGCATAAATGTTTTCACGGTCGTGATTGAAAAAATACCGTACAATAAATGCTGTTACCAGTCCTTCTGCAACGCCGAATAATACAAGGTGTTCGATGGCCATGGCCGGAATTGCCACAGATAAATCATAAGGACAATAGAGTGCCTTTCCGTCAGCAGTCGTTGCAATTAGAGGCTGGATGCCGAATTCAACCGCAGTTAGCACTGCTGTCAGAACCAGACTGATATATCCGGCCATAAAAGCGGCGAAAAATACGCGTCCTGATTTTTCAGATTTCATGCGGACAAGTTTGAAAATCCAATAGGCTACAAAGGGCATAAAAACAGCCATATTGAAACAATTGGCTCCAATAGCGGTAATACCGCCATCGCCGAAAATGAGTGCCTGAATGACAAGAGCAACCGAAACAGCCATCACTGTGGCCCAGGGGCCGAGCAAAATGGCAATCATTGCCGCTCCTACGGCATGGCCTGTCGTTCCTCCGGGTATTGGCAGATTGAACATCATGATGATAAATGAAAATGCAGCCGCCATTCCTAGATAAGGAATGTTTTTCGCTGAAACTTCTTTTTTCACTTTGAATACTGCTACTGCAGCTGCAGCTACAAACGCGCCCATGAGCGGAATGTAGGTTTCGGGTCCGAGATATCCGTCGGGAATATGCATGTTTTTAAAATCTAAGGGTGAGTCCAACAATAAATGAGTGATCGCATTCAACTTCTGTAAGGCCGCACTTGTAGCCAAATGCCAGCTCGTTATCGTCGCTGAGAAAGTAATATAACCCAACTAGTCCAAATGCACTTGGGGTGTCAGACTGAACGTCCGGATTTTTTTCGGCACCGCCGTTAAAAGCAAAATGCAGTATTTCAGTTGCTGCAAAATCAAATCCAGCCGATGCATGCCATATATCCTTGGCATCGCCGTGCAGATTTTCGTTTCTGATATATCCCGCATTGGTGTTGATTGCAAGCTTTCCAAAGGTCATGGTTGAAATCAGAAATCCGGAGTAACCTAATTTGCCGTTTCCAAGGCCCAGTGCGCTGTTGCCGGTTGGCAGCGAAAACCCGGGCTTAATGGCAAGCGCCCATTTGTCGTGTTCCAAAAAACGCCATTTGACTTCTACGCCAACATCCGAAAATCCGGAAATTCTTGAAATGGAAGAGTCCTCGAATTCATTGATGAAAACAAACGGATAACCAATCACGACATCAATCCGCTCCACAACACCGAATGTGTACACCGGTGCCAGCTCTACCGTGTTATTGGTACAGCGGTGCGTATTGTCGAAATCATTACCGTATGAAAATTCCAGCTGATGATTGCATGAGCCTTGTGTGCCAGCATCGTCGGTTATAAAAGGCATTTGTGCAATACTGATGTTTGTCGTCAGTATTATTAATGACACCAAAGTTAAAAAACGTGTTACCATAGGCATAAAAAAATTACTCAGTTGTTGTAATTACAAGTTTTCCGTGTTTCACGCCTTTGATGGCGATGAGTTGGTCGGCGAGGGCCTTCAGCTTTCCTGATTTGCCCATCACAGCAATAGTTTCAAGGCAATTGTGATGATCGATATGCACGTGCATCACAGATAAAATAATGTCGTGAAAATCGTGCTGAATGGAAGTTGATTTGTTTTGCAGTTCGCGTTTGTGATGGTCGTACACCAGAATGATGCTGCCGGCCACGGTTTTGTTACCATCCACTTTCTCTTCGATCAGATAATTGGAAATCAGATAGCGAATGGCTTGCGAACGATTCGGAAATTTGCGCTGGTCAACAAAATGATCCAGCTCCGTAAGGATCTGTTCATCGAGTGATACGCCGAATCGTTTTACTTTCATGTGTTACCTTTTTTTGAAAAGATGGCACAAAAATATAAAATATTTTGAATTTGGGACAAGAAATGAAAATATTACAGTCACTTTGAAACAATTGACATGCTAATTTCAAGAAATTTAGTCTGATAATCCGGCTTTGGCGATGATAAAACGATGCTTTGTGCTCTATGCCCTTAGCGTCTTGCTTCTTCAACGCACTCAGGTCACTTCACGTAAAACAGCTTGTCACGTTTCACGTGATGACTCAGTCGCGACGCAGAGAGGTTGAAGAAGGAGCTGCATCACGCAGAGTTGTTTCACGCAGAGGGCGCAGAGAAGAAAATAAAATCAGTACGGGTGTGGAGTGTGAGGCTAAAACTTCAAAATTCCTCAATCAAAATTCACTTCAAAAATCAAAAATCTCAAATCTGATTTCTTATATCCCAAAGCATCATGCCTTCTTGAGCCATTCAAACCAGCCATCCATGCCTTCGCCGGATTTTGCTGAGACTTCGAAAAATTGCAGGTGGTGATTGATCTTCAGTGCATTTTCCTTCACTTTTTCCACGCTGAAATCAACGTAGGGCCGCAGATCGGTTTTATTGATGATACAGATATTGGAAGTGCTGAACATGTTGGGATATTTCAGCGGTTTGTCGTCGCCTTCAGTTACGGAAATGATGACCACGCGCGCTTTTTCGCCCAGATCGAACAATGACGGACAAACCAGGTTGCCAACATTTTCGATGATCAGCATGGCATTGTCGGCCACGTTGAGTTGTTTCACGGCTTTGTTGATCATGTCGGCATCGAGGTGGCATCCGTTGCCGGTATTGATCTGAATCACCGGAGCTCCGGTAGCATTGATGCGGTCGGCATCATTCATGGTCTGCTGATCGCCTTCGATGACATAAAATGTCAGGTCGTTTTTTAGCGCCGAAATGGTTTTTTCAAGCAGTGTTGTTTTGCCGGAACCGGGCGAGCTTACGAGATTTAGCGCCGTAATATTTTTTGCTTCAAAATAGCCGCGGTTGCGCTCGGCGAGCGACTGGTTCTTGTCGAGAATATTGTGAGCCAGCACGAATTCTTTTCCGTGTGGATGAGCATGATCGTGTTCGTGATCGCCGTGTTCATGGCTGTGGTCGTGACTGTGCGAATGACCTTCGTGTGTGTGTTCGTGCAGGTACGAGTGTTTATGCTCGTGTGCGTGGTGGTCATGCTCGTGTGCATGGTCATGTTCATGATCGTACTCATGCTCGTGCGTGTGCACATGCGGGTGTTCGTGCGAATGCGTTTCGCCGGGTTTTTGGAAGGTCACTTTCTGGTTCGGGTCGCTGCAGCCACATGTATCACACATATCGTTTCGTTTTAATTCGGGTACAAAAATACAAAAAACTGAGGGAAGACAAAAGATAAAAGGACAAAGACAAAAGTTGGATACAAAGACAAAAGATAAAAACACTTAAGAGACAAGTCTCTTAAGTGTTTTAAGGTTATAAGTATAAAAACTCACATTTAAAGAGATAAGTGCACTTATATAATCTGAGAACAAAGTAGTTATTTGCGGGTTTTTTGAACGATGCTACCCAGAATAAGTTTTAATTCGAGTGATTCCTGTATAAGTTGTTTTATTTCGTTAGTTTTCAAATCAGTTTCAGAAACAGCAATAATCAATCTGAGCCAATAGTTTGATTCACGCATCTCGCGCAGAGAAATTCTTGTTTTGTTATTAAAATCAGCTTTTGAAGAGCCTGCCTGAGCTTCTTCATAATTTGCTCCACTTGAAGTTGCGCTTTTAACAAGTTGACCACACATTACTTTGTATTCAATTGTCTGTGGTAAAGTTCTGACAAGTTTTATCGTTCGAACTGCAAATTCGAAAAGTCTTTTTTCTAAATCATTCATGTTATTTAGGTTTAACTGTGTACTGATTCAGCTTTTTATCTTTGAACCTTCGCCCTTTTTTATCTTTTGCCTTTTATCTTTTGTCTTTTATCTTTTCACCCAATAACAACGGATCGAATCAACAACTCTTTTCCTCCAATTATTTCGGAATCTATGGCCTGGCAATTGGGGCAGGGCGTGTACCAGTCTGAATTGTCGAATTGGGTGTGGCACTGTTTACATTCGGAGCGGCCGGCAATTTCGATGATTACAACTTCAGCTTTTTCAAGCACAGAGCCCTTGACGGCTTCTTCCATCGCAAATTCAAGACTATCGGTGATGACTCCGGACAATTGACCTACTTCGAGTTCAATGCGGGAAATGCTTTCTGCCTGATGTTCGCGGGCGAAATCGGTGGCATAATCAACAATACTGGCGGCAATGGATAGTTCATGCATAATGGGTGCAAAATTAGAGCATTATATTGAATCACAAAAACATCAGGAACCTTAGTTCACAAAGTTCCTCAAAGTTTTCACAAAGTTCCACAAAGTAATTGGTAAACAAAAGCCGTTTCACAAAACACAACGTAGTTGTGTCCATCAATTACAGCATATTGAATTCTGAAAGCGAGATTTCAGATTCACATTGCTGTAATTGATAACGGCTTTTGCCTTAGAAAATCCACTTCGTGATACTTAGTGTGTACGTCGGGTAACTTTGTGCTACTGAAGATTAAATGCAAAAACTTTGTGCAATTGAAGATTGCACAGAATGCAGAAATATGAAATATTTACGGGCATTTTATCATTTTCCGGATATCACTATCTTTGCGTCAGAAGAATGCCATGATTTATCAACTTTTCATCATTGCCACTGCACTTGTTTTTATTCTGAATATCATATTCATTTTAAACATGTTGTCGGTTACACGCAGCCGCAGATCGTGGGTGCTTATTGGCATTGCTATGTTGTTTCTGATTGCCCTGCAGATGATTGAACTGTATGGTCAGTACTTTCAAACAGAAAATTCATTTATTCAGACAATTTATTACATTTTGGATTTCCTGGTGGCGATACTTATTGCCGTTGGCGTGCTTCAAATCGGTAAATTACTGAAGAGTTTAAAAAATGCCGAGGTTGAGCGCAGGGTATCGGATCGCCGCTTTCAGATTTTGTTTGACAATTCAGGCGATGAAATATTTCTGGCCGATTTCGAAGGGAAATTTCTGGAAGTGAACGAAGAAGCGCTGAAAAAGCTGGGCTATACGCGCGAGGAGTTGATGGAGAAAAACTTCAAGGACATTAAAACCGAGAAGTATGTGTCAAATGTGGATAAGAATATCGCCATTATTCTCAAAAACGGCCATCATGTCTATGAAACCGAGCATCAATCAAAAGACGGCTCGGTGATTTTTCTCGAAATGAGCGATCGAGTGATCGATTATATGGGGCGCAAAGCCATTCTGAGCATGGCCCGCGACATTACCGAGCGCAAAGAAATTGAACGCAAAATCGCCGCCGCCATTATCGAAACCGAAGAACGAGAGCGCAAGCGCTTTGCTGCAGACCTGCATGATGGGCTGGCTCCGCTGCTTTCGACCATTAAACTATATACCGATTTATTGAAAAAAGGAAATTTCAATAAAATCAGCCCGGCCGAAACACTGCAATCGGTGGATGAGCTTATTGATAAAGCCATTGTGTCGGCTCGCGAGATATCGAACAACATCATGCCGAGCATTCTTCAGGACTTTGGATTGCCAGCTGCCGCCAGGGATTTCTGTAATTATATCAACAACACCAATTCCGTAAAAATTCAGCTCGACACCTCGCAGTATAAACTCTCCGGAACGCGTATTGAAGAAACTGTTTTGTTTCAGGCCATCAAAGAGCTGGTGAATAATTCGCTCAAACATTCACAGGCGTCAAATATTGAAATATTTCTCGAAAGTCACGACAATCAGGTGAATCTGTTTTTCAAAGACGATGGTGTTGGATTTGATGTTGACGAAAAGCTGAAACAGCCAACAGGACTTGGCTTGAACAACATCATCAATAAGGTGAAAACAATAAACGGCCTGTGTCTGATAAAGAGCGCTCCCGACGAGGGAATGAATGTTCTGATTACGGTAAATGTAAAATAGCCACCATGGATATTATCCGCTTAATTATCGCCGACGACCATGAAATTTTCCGTAAGGGATTGCGGATAATTCTCAACGAGCTTGACGAAGTAAAAGTTATTGCTGAAGCGCAAAATGGCAACGAAGTTTTCGAAATACTGAAACATCAGAAAGCCGATCTGATTCTGATGGACATTCGTATGCCTGTGATGGATGGAATTGAAGCTACGCGAAAAATGACGGAGAAATATCCGGAAATAAAAGTGATTGCGTTGACTATGTTCGAAGAAATCAGCTATTTCAATCAGATGATCGAGGCCGGCGCGCAGGGATTTCTGCTCAAGAAAACCAACAAGGATGAGCTGCAGCGCGCCATCAATCAGGTTATAGAAGGCGAAAATTATTTTTCGGAAGAATTCATCAGCAATGTGAACCGCACACAGCGCCCCGCTTCAAGAATAGCCGGCATAGAACTTACCGATCGCGAACAGGAAGTGCTGGAGCTCATTTGCAAAGGCATGTCGAATGCCGAAATCTCCAAATTTCTGGGCGTGAGTGCCCGCACGGTAGATGGACATCGTGCGCACCTGCTCGAAAAAACCGGTGCCAAAAATTCGCCGCATCTGGTGATGTTTGCCATTAAGAATGGGTTGATTAAGGCGTAGGAAGCAGAATTTTTAAAGTAACAGCATACTTTCAATGACCTCTAATAGCAGTCAAACCAGCGCCCAGGACTATTATCCGTTTGGTTCAC
Source organism: Bacteroidetes bacterium GWF2_43_63 (assembly GCA_001769275.1). Lineage (NCBI taxonomy): Bacteria > Pseudomonadati > Bacteroidota > Bacteroidetes bacterium GWF2_43_63. Next base: position 176,435 of record MEOQ01000040.1, read on the forward strand.
TGGAACCGGGTAGAACTTATTCTTCGGAGAACTACCGTTTCGGATTCAATGGTCAGGAGATGGATAACGAGATTTCGGGCTTAACCGGAACGCATACAACGGCTGAATTCTGGGAGTATGATAGCAGGTTGGGAAGACGGTGGAATCGTGACCCGATAACCTATACAAATCACTCAAGTTATTTGTGTTTTAATGGGAATCCGATTAAGTTTGCTGATCCTTTAGGCCTGGAAGGTGACCCGCCATCTGGTGGCTCATCAGCTGGCAGTGCTGCAGCTGCGAAGTTGAAAACTTTAAAAACGTTACCAACTGTCGACATTTATGGTGACAGGATTTATTTGCCCCAAAAACAAAAATGGTACGAAAAAGCATGGAGTGCGGTTACTCAAATTGCAGAAATTTCAAGGGTTTTTGGCGAAGGATTTTTAAATGCTTTATCCTCGGATAACACTTTAGGCTTCAACCGGCAAAATCCATATGAAAGAAACGATTTAACATATACCAAACAAGACATCTATGCAACTGGCCAAAAAGTTGGGGATGCGGTGGCGCTTTTGGGTGGACTTGTCGAAATGGTGGGGGGCTGTACCGGTGAACTTGTAGGAATTGTGACGACTCCTATTGGTGTAGGTGTACCTGTACAGGCTGTCTCAATAACCGTAATTACTCACTCAGCTTCAGTTATTGTAGTCTCTGCCAAAAACCTTTTCAGCAAAGTTGAACGAACCAGTGATAATGCGCATGGGAATCCGGATGCAGAATCTCAATCATTGAATAACAATGCTGGTAAAAAATTTAAAGGGGGGACCAAAAAAGAGAGAGACGGAAATTATTTGTATACAAAAGAGAGAGATTTTGTCAAATGGTTCCATCGATACTATGAAGATCCTTCTGCCCCAAATGTTTCAAACAAGGAAATAGATGAGGCTTATAAAGAATGGATTAGAAGAGGAAAACCTAATGTTAAATAACAAAATTTGTTAATAATGAACATTGTTGAGCAAAATAAAATTGACACCTTGCTAAAAGAAAAAGCTGCAATTGTCGAAAAGCTTATTTCTGTATTAAACAAAACTTCTGATACAGAAATAAGAAACAGAACAGCATTACTATTAGTCGATAACTTCAAGGATGAAAGAATTGTTCCGGCACTAAAAAATCTCATCCAGATGCCTGAGCTGAAAAACACTAATGCAAAATTAGTTTTTGCACTGGGCGAGTATTATGACTGTAAAGATCAGCTTGATTTTTTGACAGATTTGATTCTTGAGTTTGATTTTCATGTTGCTTGGGTTGCAACCAGCATCATTATAGACATGCAACCACCTTTTGAAAAAGTTGTTGTAGAAAATAATTTGAAAAAAGTTTTAGCTAAAAAAAATATATCTGATGAGAAAATGGAATTTGTCAACACCCTGATTGATTACTTTGAAAACATTATTGAAAGACAATCCGAGTCAAGAATTGATTAGCTCTTCAAAACATGCATTATGGCAAATGTAACTATTCGGTTTTCTGTTTATTCAAAAACTGAGAAAACAGACAAACTTTTATCAAAAATGGCGAAAACTCCCGACGAAATTACAATATTGGGTTATCCAATTTTGTTAACTAATGGGTTACATTCCGGTAAAAAATTTCAGGAGACCGCATATACTTATGTTTATGAGTTAAAGAATATTTTTGATATTGAGCAATGTAATAAAAACTGGATGGATGAATGGAAAAAGGAGATAGAACAAATCAAAAAGTTGCATATCGATTTCGGGTTTATTCTTGATCTGAACTATGAAGTAACAGTATTTGACAATGACTATCCGGCTCTTTATTTTCAGCCAGATTTCCTTTATGTGTTAGGAATGATGGGAGTACAATTCAGCATGTATTTTTATAATGATGAGAAACAACAATAAGTAAGATTTAGAGTGATATTCAAAACTTAAAGGAATTACAAAACTTTAATAAATGAGCACTGCAGCATCCACGATAATTCCTTTAGAAACATCATGAAATTGCAAAAGCCGCTCAACTGAGTGGCTTTTTTGCATCGGTTCGGTGCTTCGCCCGCCGTGCACGCAATTACAAGTAATTATGCAAACTCGCGCTCAACAATAATTTCAACAAATCTGGGTCATAAATGGGACGCCACGATCCGCACCCACACTACCCAAACCCCCTGGCGACCCATTTTTAACATTATGCACACATTCGAATAATTTTCTATCTTTACTCAACGTTAATTTTTCATGGGCGAAATATCTTTCCATACAACATATTCAGACAATCAGTATTTGTTTTCGCGAGCGAAGAATGGCTCCCAGAGCGGTCTGCAGAGGCGCGGGCGTCACCGTTTCGGATTCAATGGCAAAGAGAATGACAATGAGGTGAAAGGGACTGGAAACCAGCAGGATTATGGGATGAGAATTTATGACCCGAGGCTTGGGAGGTTTTTGAGTGCTGACCCGTTGATTGTACAACAACAGAAATATCCTGAATTATCGCCATATCAGTTTGCTTCAAATATGCCGATAATAGCTATAGACTTGGATGGGTTAGAGGCGAAAATAACAATCTCTGGCAAGGGACAAACTGATCATTCTACTGAATATACAAAGTCTCATATAAATGCTTTTCAAGCTAGAGCAATGAGGTATGAAAAATATGGATTCACCTATTCTCAAGTAAGTAGTGGGAAAGAGTTAGTTCAAACCCTTATTGATGCTACAGCTTTAGAGGGATCAATTAAAAGTGTTATAATTTTTGCGCATGGAGGGCCAAATCAGATTTATTTAAATTGGAATTCCGGCTTATATAAGACTGCTTCTGATATTGATGCGCCTGAACCTGATGCTAGAACGCTAACGCAAGCCTTAACACAAGGAAACATTGTTTTTGAAAAAAATGCTCGAATTATTTTTGGCTCATGTAATGCGGGAAGAGAAGATGGATTGGCTGAAAATATAACAATGGCTACGGGTGTAACAACAATAGGTGCTTCAGGGGCTGTTGCTCCAGAAATCGTAAATGGAAAAGAAACGGGACGGCTTGTGACGTTCAAACATGATGAAAATGACCCAGCGGCAAGATTTTACAAAATTGAAAAAAAAGAAGTAGAGAAGTCTTTTAATTTTTTTGGCAAAGAGATAAAGTACAAAACTCAAAAAATTGTAAGAACCGATTTGGGGACAACAATAGATCCAAAAGATTATCGATGATGAAATATTTTGCAATTGCAATAGCTCTTTTTGTTTTTTTTGGATGTAATAACACATCCAAAAACCAGAATTCTCAAAACGAGAGATTTAATACTAATGGATGCATTAGCGATTATTCTTATAACTTATTAGATTCTGTAGCTTTAGAAATAGCTGTTAATAATCCGTCTTTTTTTTATCGACTATCTCCACCGGATGCAAACATGGAAATTGTAAACAAAGTAAAAGATATTGGAGAATTGATTAGCCATCAGCTTGTCTATAACGAAAAACATGAACTTTTTTCTGTCGTGTTTATTCTTAATTGCTATTTAATTGATTTACAGTGCTGTCATCAGAGCTATGATTTACTTACAGAACCGATTCCTTATAGAAATTTCATTTATTATGTAATGTTAGTGAACAATATAATTAAAAATGAAGCATTTTTTAGTGATAGTATTTTTGAGACAGAATCATATCAAAAGTTCAAGAATGAAAGGATCGTTGAATTACTTGTTTCGAAAATAGAAAATGAAGTGTTAATAATAAGTAAGAGTATTTAATAATACTATCATATTTCTTACACCTTCCAAAACAAATACTTGATAAACACCCCAATATTAAAAAAGCCGCTCAACCGAGTGGCTTTTTTGCTTGGGTGGTTTTCGGTGCTATGAGCGCAGCGCCCTGCACCAATTTCAACAATTTTGGTACACCAAATGGGACGCCACATCCCGCTCCCACACAACTCAAACCCTCTGGCGTCCCATTTTTAACATTTTGCACATTTTCGGAAAATATTCTATCTTTACTTGACGTTGGATTTTCATGGCCGACATGTTCCAAAATGGAACAGCTTCGGATTTTATTAAAAAATTTGTGACGTATGGATTCTAAAATTGAAATATTTAAAACAACTAATGGAGCTGAAGTTGCAGTGCAGTTGGAAAAAGATACGGTGTGGCTTAATCGTCAACAGTTGACAGTCTTGTTTAATCGCGATGTAAAGACCATTGGGAAGCACATAAATAATATTTTTAACGAAGAAGAGTTGGATCCGATTTCAACTGTCGCAAAATTTGCGACAGTTCAAAAAGAAGGTTGTTTTATTACTGAAGAGCAATTGAAAAAGTGCGGTGTTTACGTCTCTAAAAATTGAGCATGAGTAACGAAATAGAAATATTCAAAAGCAGTGACAATAAAATCGAATTGAAAGTTAAGTTTGATTCCGACACAGTTTGGCTTTCTCAGGAACAGCTTATAGTGTTGTTTGAAAGAGATCAATCCGTGATTTCCCGCCACATCAATAATATTTTCAAAGAAAAAGAACTCGACAAAGAAAGCAATATGCAAAGAATGCATATTGCTTTTTCAGATAAGCCGGTTTCTTTTTATAATCTTGATGTTGTCATTTCGGTTGGTTACCGTGTGAAATCGCTTAGAGGCACGCAGTTCCGCCAGTGGGCTACTGCCCGGTTAAAGGATTATCTGGTGCAGGGCTATGCCATAAACGAAAAACGACTGCAACAGAAGCAACAGGAAGTGGAATATCTGAAAACCGGTTTGCGCATTGTGAGCCGCGCCATTGAACATGCCGCCGATGAGCAGGAACAGGAGGTTTTCCGCCAATTTGCCAGAGGGCTGGCCCTGCTCGACGACTATGATCACGAAGCGCTGGATAAAAAAGGTCATACCCTGAAAGAAACTGTTTATCCCGGATTTGAGGATTATATGAAACTCATCCGGCTCATGTACTCCGATTTTGAATCTTCAGTATTTGCAAAGCCCAAAGATGAAAGTTTTCATAGTTCAATCAATCAGATAAAGCAAAGTTTCAGCGGAACGGATTTATACCCAAGCATCGAGGAAAAAGCAGCAAACCTGCTATACCTGATTACAAAAAACCACTCATTTGTTGACGGCAACAAACGCATTGCCGCCGCATGTTTTCTGCATTTTCTGAAACGAAATCAGGCATTGTTCAATAGTAAAGGTGAACCAATAATTTCCAACGAAACGCTGGCAACACTCACTCTTTATATTGCCAACAGCCGGTCTGAAGAAGACGACGTAGTAAAACGGTTAATCATTAGTGTCCTGAACAGAAATCAATAAGCAAAACAAATTTTGTTGCCATTTGTGACTTGAATTCAGCAATTTTATACTTTAGCAGGACGTTAATTTTCCATGCCCGAAACATCTTTCCATACAACATATTCAGACAGGAAGTATTTGTTCGCGCGCGCGGAGATGCACGATCCGGATATCTTGTTTGAGGAGCGAAGCGACGAGTTATATCCGGTTGAAGCTGACCGTTTATTTTCCCGGAAACCATATCTGGCGACTAGCTTTTCTGGAGTTTATGCCGCTGAAAAGCGGTAGTACTTTTCTTGGAGTTTATCCTGAGCGGAGTCGAAGGACAATAAAAAAGAAAAGTACGTTCATGGGCGCCAAATCTCCGCAAATCAGTCGTTTTCTCACCCCGTAAAAATACCTGTACCGAAAAAATAATTCAGTTTATTTCTCCGAAATATGGCCGTTTGTGGCTCTTTTTTCAATCATTATTGAATCAGCCTGATTTCTTATTGAGTTGATAAATTATTTAATTTGTCGAAGAAGTTTATCATTTAAGATGCATCGATTGCTTCGGGTCAGGTGTTTTTACCTGATTGTACCGATGCGGGTTTTACTCTTTTTCAACCCATGCACTCGCCTTACTTTTGTTTCGTCAATACAAACAAAAATGACACGAGTAATAATAGTCGATAACGAAGCAACATTCCGCAAAGGGTTGAAAACAATCCTTCAGAATATCGGAGATGTGGATGTTGTGGCCGAAGCTTCAAACGGAGAAGAGTTCCTGAAGCTCATCGACGAAATTACCGCCGATCTTGTTTTCATGGATGTAAAAATGCCGGTGCTCGATGGAGTGGAGGCTACACGCAAAGCCATATTGTCGCACCCCGGGCTGCACATTATCGGATTTTCATCGTACGAAAACGAAGATTACATTAATAGAATGGTTGAAGCCGGTGCATGTGGATATCTGACCAAGTCGGGCGACAACTACGATTTGCTTTCACAAATAATAAATAACCCCGATGCCGGAATTTTTCCCGGCGCCAAAAAGTTTTAACTAACCTCAAAAAAAACAGTTATGGAAACCAAGAAAATTTTAATCGTAGACGACGACATCGATGTAATCACCATCATCGAAACCATTCTTAAAAAAGAAGGTTACACCGTCATTTCAGCCAATGACAAAAAAGAAGGCATGAAAAAAATCAGGGAAGAAAAACCCGATCTCGCCATTCTCGATGTCATGATGACCACCCATTACGAAGGCTTTGAGCTGGCCAAGGAAATAAACGATGACGCTGAACTGAGCAAAATGCCGGTTCTTATGCAGACTTCGATTGACATCCTGACCACCACGAAACCCGACGTACAGGCCATGGCCCGCGAATTCCGCAAAAACCCCGGTTTCAAGGATCTGCATGTGATTCTTGTAAAAGACATCAATTCAGGAAAAGCTGGTGTTGATTATTTGTCCGAAGACGGAAGATCAATCTGGTTCCCGGTTGACGGCTTTGTAAGAAAACCAGTTGATGCGAAAAAAGTTCTCCCTGAAATCAAACGAATTCTCGGCTAATCACGAAACTCAAATAATGTAGCAACACACATGGATATGGAAACGACAATTGATAAAATTCTGGCAAACTACGCAAACAGCGGACGCGACTCTCTCATCCCGCTGTTACAGGAAATTCAGGAAAAAGAAGGATATCTATCCGAAGCAGCAATAGTTAAGACGGGAAATACACTAAAAATCCCAACGAGTAAAATCTATGGTGTTGCTACATTTTATAATCAGTTCAGGTTTGAACCGGTTGGAAAATATCACGTAATGGTGTGCCGCGGCACTGCCTGTCACGTGTTGGGATCAGCCACCGTTTTGAATGAGCTGGAATCAAATCTGAAAATCAAAGCAGGACAAACATCGCGCGACGGACTCTTCAGTATTGAAGTTGTTGCGTGCATTGGCGCATGCGGCCTGGCTCCCGTAATTAACATCAACGGCGAATTCTTTGCCAAGGTGACAACGGAAAAGATTAAGGAAATCATTGAAACTTACCGCGCAAAAGAATAACAGACATGAATAATTCAATCAAGAAATATCTGGAGAACCTTGCCGAGAGCAATGCAAAGGGAATTTCGATGGCACTGCCTGAAAAATCCGTTGACAGTAAAAAGACCATTGTATTCATTGGCGCTGGCACTTGTGGACTTGGGGCTGGTGCAGCAAAAACAAAAGTTGCTGTTGAAGAATATTTGAAAAGCAACAAAATTGACGGCGAAATTATAGAAGTTGGTTGTATCGGCTTCTGTGCTGTAGAGCCGATTCTAGACATTAAACTTCCTGGCAAAAACAGAGTCTCTTTTTCGAAAGTCACTGCTGACAAAGTCAATAATATTTTCGACCAGTTGTTGGCCGGAAAAGTTGACCAGGAGAGTGTTTTGGGTCAATTCTCAACTGAAGACCTGACTGCCTGGAGTAATGTAAAAGACATTAATGAGCATCCGTTTTTTGTAAAACAGAAACGTTTGGTGCTTCGCAATTGCGGTGTGATCAATCCTGTCAGCATGGATGAATACATCCAAAACGGTGGTTATGCCGGCCTTATCAAGGCATTGAAAACCATGAAAGGCGAAGACGTAATCGAAACCATTGAAAAAAGTGGTCTTCGTGGACGCGGCGGCGGAGGATTCCCCACCGGTACCAAATGGAGACTGGCTTTCAATACTCCTTCGGATCAGAAATACATGATTTGCAACGCCGATGAAGGTGACCCGGGCGCATTTATGGACCGCGCTGTTATCGAAGGTGATCCTCATCGACTGCTCGAAGGTTTGGCTATTGGTTCCTATGCTGTAGGTGCTTCTGTTGCGTACATTTATATCCGCGCTGAGTATCCGCTGGCAATCGAACGTTTGAAAATAGCCATCAAACAAGCTGAAGAATATGGTCTGCTCGGACACAACATTATGGGTTCGGGTTTCGACCTCAAAATAAAAATTAAAATGGGTGCCGGTGCTTTTGTTTGCGGCGAAGAAACCGCTCTGATGCACAGCATCGAAGGTTTCCGCGGCATGCCCAGTCCGCGTCCGCCGTTCCCCGCTGAAAGCGGTTTGTTCGGAAAACCAAGTTGTATCAACAACGTTGAAACATATGCCAACGTTTCCGAAATTCTTTTGAAAGGTGCCGACTGGTTTAGTTCAACCGGTACTGAGAAGAGTAAAGGAACAAAAGTATTTGCCCTTTCCGGAAATGTAAAAAATACGGGACTTGTCGAAATACCGATGGGAACCACTGTTCGTGAAATCATCTTCGATATTGCCGGTGGAATAGCTTTCGATAAAAAATTCAAATCCGTACAGATTGGTGGACCTTCAGGTGGTTGTATAACCGAAGAAAATCTCGACATTCAGATTGATTACCAGAATTTGATTGCTGCCGGTGCTATGATGGGATCAGGTGGTCTGGTTGTCATGGACGAAGATACCTGTATGGTTGATATCGCGAAATTCTTTATGGATTTCATTCAGCGCGAAAGCTGCGGAAAATGTATTCCATGTCGTGAAGGGACCAAGCGCATGCTCGAAATTCTGCAAAGCATTACCTCGAAACCGACACCCGGTGATAACAACCAGGCGCTTGAAAGATTCCAGGGCGTTTTACAACTTGAAAAACTGGCCAAAGTCATTAAAGAAACTTCACTTTGCGGACTTGGACAAACAGCTCCAAATCCGGTGTTGAGCACATTGCGTTTTTTCCGTGATGAGTATGAAGCACATATTTTCGAACGTGTTTGTCCAGCTGGTGTTTGCAAAGATCTGCGCAAATTCAGAATTATCGTTGACAAATGTACCGGATGTACGGTATGTACGAAGAAATGCCCTACCGGTGCCATTATCGGAACGAAAAAGAATCCGCATTTCATTCAGGAAGACAAATGTATCGGATGCGGTGCATGTCACGAAACCTGCAAATTCGAAGCAATTGAAATGTATTAAAATCACTGAACTATGAGCCTGACAATAGAAATAAACGGAAATAAATACGAGGCCGCTCAGGGCGAAACCATTCTGACAGTCCTCAACCGCAATGGCATCAAGGTGCCAACGCTGTGTCACATGAAAGATTTTGTTCCAACTGGTGCCTGCCGCATGTGTGTGGTAGAGCTCGAAGGAAACGGAAAATTAGTAAGTTCATGTTCATTCCCGATTTCTGACGGAATGAAAATCAGAACACATTCGCCAAAAGTTGTTGAAGCACGTAAAACCATTGTTGAATTGCTGCTTTCCAACCACCCGGATGACTGTCTGTATTGCATCCGCAACAGCAATTGCGAACTGCAGAGTCTTTCAAAAGAATATCATGTGGTCGATCGTCGCATTCGCGGCGTAAAGAACAACCATAAAATGGATCATTCCAGTTTGAGCATTACACGCGATCCGGACAAATGTATTTTGTGCGGCCGTTGTGTTCGTGTTTGCGAAGAAACCATGGGTGTTTCCTGTATTGAATACATCAACCGCGGCAGCAAAACAGTGATTGGTGCAACAATGAACAAAGGTCTCAACACATCGAGCTGTGTCAATTGCGGCCGTTGTGTGATGGTTTGCCCGACCGGTGCTTTATCGGAACGCAACCAAACAGCAGAGGTTCAGAATATGCTCTATCAAACTGAGAAAACTGTTGTAGTACAATATGCTCCATCTATTTCTGTGTCATTAGCAGAAGAATTCGGAATGAAACCCGGACAGGATATCAATGGTATTCTCAATGCTGCTTTACGAAAAATGGGTTTCAAATATGTGTTTGATACAACCTATGGCGCAGACCTCACCATCATGGAAGAGTCAGCTGAGCTGATTGACCGGATTGTCAAAGGCAAAACATTGCCAATGTTCACCAGTTGCTGCCCGGCCTGGGTCAAATATGCCGAAGAATTTGCACCCGATTTTATTAAAAATCTTTCCAGTTGCAAATCACCACAGCAAATGACAGGTGCTATTATCAAGAACTATTTTGCACAGCAGGTAAATCTGAAACCTCAGGATATTATTTCAGTATCCATCATGCCTTGTACTGCAAAAAAATTCGAAGCACAGCGCGATACCATGGGACGTGAAGGTTACAACGATGTTGATGTTGTACTCACCACCCGTGAACTTATTGAACTGATAAAACTGTACGGCATTGATATGCATCAGATTGAACCCCAACTGACCGATTCTCCAATGGGCGTGCGCAGTACAGCCGGTAAAATTTTCGGTGCTTCGGGGGGTGTGATGGAAGCTGCTTTGCGTACTGCATACAAGACACTGACAGGCAATGAACTCACCAATTTCAAGATAACAGCCGTTCGTGGTTTGAAAGGACGTAAAGAAGCAAAGATCAAAATAAATGACCTAGAATTGGGGGTCGCTGTTGTTAGCGGTCTTGCCAATGCAGGCGAACTGGTAGAAGAAATCAGAAATGGCCGCACTGACATTCATTTCATTGAAGTGATGACATGCCCCGGTGGATGTATTGCCGGTGGTGGTCAGCGCATCGGTATTGATGAATCAGTCATCGAAGCCCGCATGAAATCATTATACGAAATCGATGATAAAGAGTCTTTGAAAGTGTCGCATAAAAATCCTGAGATCATTGAATTGTACGATAAATTTTTGGGAGAGCCTCTGGGTCACAAGAGCCATGAACTTCTCCATACTCATTATATCAAACGCGAGGTACTATTGTAATCGGTGGACAGTGCAGCAAATTTAAAAGTAAAGAAAATGGGCAATCTGATAAATAACGAACTTGTATACACGGTCAAAGACCGGTGCAGGGTCTGTTATACCTGCGTCAGAGAGTGCCCTGTGAAAGCGATTAAAATTATAAACGGACAGGCCGAAGTAATTTCGTCGCGTTGCATTGGATGTGGAAACTGCACAAAAGTTTGTAGTCAGGGAGCAAAAGCTTTTATCGATACAACAAAAGGTGTATATGAATTGCTGAAAAGCGATCAGAAAACAATAGCACTTGTAGCGCCGAGCTTTGCTGCTGAATTTTCAGAATTACCGGATTATAAAATACTCATAGGTATGCTACGTAAGTCTGGCTTCCACCATGTAGTGGAAGTCGGCTTCGGAGCAGATCTGGTTGCTGTGGAATATAAAAATGTGATGGATGATCCCGACGGTGAAAAAACCATTTCTTCCGATTGTCCGGCCATTGCTTACTACGTGCGCCATTACCACCCGGAGTTGACCGATGCCTTAGCCAAAATTGTTTCACCAATGGTAGCAATGGTTAGAATCGTCAAGAAAAAATACGGCGAAAATGTCCGCACAGTTTTCATAGGACCATGCATTGCCAAAAAAGCTGAATCATCTGAAGTTGATCATGTGATCACATTCAAAGAATTACGTCAGATGTTTTCAGCATTGGATGTCAAAGCTGAAAGCAGCACTCCATCCGATTTCGATCCTCCGAAAGCCGGTCGCGCAGCCATTTTTCCTGTAACACGCGGAAAACTGCATTCGATCAATAAATCGGATAACATCTGCAATGAGAATATTATTGTTGCCTCAGGAAGAGTTCATTTCCGCGAAGCCATCAAGGAATTCGAGGAAGACCTGAACCGCTCACAACATTTGGAATTGCTGTGTTGCGAAGGTTGTATCATGGGGCCGGGAATGACCAGCAGCAATAAGATTTTCACGAAAACCACCAACATCCGCAATTATGTTCGTGAGAAGCTTCAGAATTTCGACAAGGATGAATGGAAGAAAGAATTTGATGAAGCTCAAAGCATAGATTTTTCTGCAAGCTTCACTCCAGCCGATCGGCGCATTCCAATACCATCTACAGAGGCCATTGCCGCAGTTTTACAAAACATAGGCAAGACCAAACCGGAAGATCATTTGAATTGTGGTGCTTGTGGCTATGATACCTGTGTTGAACACGCAATTGCCATAGTAGAAGGATTGGCAGAAACTGAAATGTGCCTGCCATACACCATCGAAAAGCTGCACCATTCAATTACAGATTTGAATTCATCCAACGAACAACTTGCCAGCGCTCAGCAATCGCTTAAGCAATCGGAAAAACTTGCCAATATGGGACAGCTTTCAGCCGGTATTGCTCATGAATTGAACAATCCGCTGGGAATTATTACCATGTATTCCAGCATTCTGATGGAGGAAGCATCGGCAGACAGCCCAGTGCGTAAAGATCTTGAGCTTATAGTGGAACAGGCCGATCGTTGTAAAAAAATTGTGGGCGGGTTGCTGAATTTTGCAAGAAAAAACCAGGTGAATCTTGTTGAAACGAATATAGTTACATTTACACATCACAGCATCGATTCAATCATCATTCCCGATAATATCAAAATCGAGTTCCAGTCAAATCTCACAAATCCATATGCATGGATCGACAACGATCAGTGGATGCAGGTGCTCACCAATATTGAGAAAAATGCCATCGAAGCCATGCCGGAAGGAGGCATTCTGAAGATTGATATTTGTGAATTGGATGACGAAATTGAATTCAGTATTTCGGATACAGGCGTTGGAATTTCAAAAGAAAATCTGGATAAAATATTCACACCATTTTTTACAACCAAACCAATAGGCAAGGGAACTGGTCTCGGATTGCCGTTGATATATGGAATTGTGAAAATGCACAACGGACAAGTTAATATTGAGACCAACGATGACCCTGCACAGGGCCAGACAGGAACGTGTTTTAAAATCAAAATCCCAAGACGAAAAAATTTGTAAAAACAAGATAGTTATGGAAACCAAAAAGAAAACAGTGTTGATTGTAGATGACGATGTTGACAGCTTAACTCAGCTGACCATGCACATGACAAAGATGGGTTTCACCGTTATTTCGGCCGACAATCAGAAAGAAGGCGAAGCGCTTATCAATGCAAACAAGCCCGACCTTGCAATTTTCGACCTGATGATGGACAACAAAGACAGTGGGTTTATCCTCAGCTACAAAATTAAAAAGAAGTATCCCGATGTACCTGTCATTATTGCTACAGCTGTAACTTCTGAAACAGGCATGTTGTTCGGACTCAACACCGAAGAGGAAAAGAAATGGATTAAAGCTGATCTTTATCTTGAAAAAGGATTACGTTACGACCAGCTTGAAATCGAAATTGGCAAGCTCCTTAAACTTTAAAACATACAATCATGGCAACGCTTAAAGTATTGATTGTGGACGATGAACCGGGCATCCGCTCCGGAATTTCGAGGATTCTTAAAAATTTCTCGGTGGACTTCCCTTTCATTGACGAAGCGTTCACATTTGAATCCATCGAGGCCGGAACAGGAGAAGAGGCACTTGAAATTCTCAACAGCACACCGGTTGACATTGTTCTTCTGGACAACAAATTGCCCGGCATTCATGGCATTGAAGTCCTTGAGCATATTAATCAAAAGCAGATTGATACCACGGTGATGATGATCACTTCGTATGCCTCGCTCGATCTGGCCATCAAAGCCACCAACAACGGCGCATACAATTTTGTTCCGAAACCGTTTACTCCTCAAGAGCTGAAAACTGCAATGGAAGGGATCTCCAAACATGTGTATCTGTCGCGAATGACCAAGCAGCTCAATACGCAAGGCAAACAGATCCGATTTCAGTTTCTTTCGGTTTTGTCGCATGAGCTCAAATCGCCCATCAATGCAGTGGAAGGATATTTACGCATTATGCAGGACAAACAGGTCGGAAATAATCTCGAAGATTATGAAACTATGATTGACCGCTCACTTGAACGAATCAGAGGCATGCGGTCACTGATTATGGATATGCTCGATCTGACAAAACTTGAAAACGGAAAGAAAAAACGTGAAGTCACAAAGGTAGATCTGGTGCAGATTGCACGTATTTCTATTGACACGATGACCCCAATGGCCATTCAGAAAAACATTAAAGTTTTTCTCGACAGCGATGAACCCAGTGTCTACGTAAATGCAGACAGCGCTGAAATTGAAATCATTTTCAATAATTTAGTTTCAAATGCAGTCAAATACAATGTTCAGGATGGCTCAGTATCAATTCTGATAAAATCTGAAGGAAACAAAATTAAAATTTCGGTCTCTGACACTGGCATTGGAATGAGTGAAGAGGATATGACAAAACTATTTCAGGACTTCAGCCGTATTAAGAATGAGAAAACAAAAGGGATCAGTGGCAGCGGTCTTGGATTGTCTATCATGAAGAAAATGGTTGAAGAATATTATCATGGCAATGTTGCGGTCAGCAGCGAGCCGGATAAGGGAAGTACATTTTTCGTAGAAATGCCTCAGAATGTCTGATGGCAGAGGAAGGAGCACAAAATGAAATTTACACCAGAAAAATACAATATCCCGGATGTGCCTATGCAGCCCTTTTTGGATGCACAGGAAATTCAGAATTATCTTGACAAAACCATCTCCACGCCGGAGAGAGTCAGGGAAATTATTGCAAAATCGCTGTCAAAACTGCGTCTGAATCTTGAAGAAACCGCCGTGCTTGTCAATACTACCGATCCGGCTCTGATTGAGGAAATCAAAGAAGGAGCACGGGAGCTGAAAAAACGGATTTACGGAAACCGCATTGTTCTTTTTGCGCCCCTTTATATTGGTAATAAATGCGAGAACAACTGCCTCTACTGTGGCTTTCGTGCTTCGAACAAAGCGGCCGAACGCGTCACTCTTTCCGACGAGGAAATCGTACAGGAAGTTGAATCGCTCGAAGACAATGGACAAAAGCGGCTTATTCTTGTGTATGGCGAACATGCACAATACAATCCTGAATTCATTGCTCATACAGTTCGCATTGCCTATTCCGTAAAAAAGAATAATGGCGAAATTCGTCGTCTCAATATTAATGCAGCTCCGCTTGACATTGAAGGATTCAAAGTAGTGAAGGCAGCTAATATAGGAACATACCAGATTTTTCAGGAAACCTATCATCCCGAAGCGTATAAAACGTATCATCTTCGTGGCAAAAAAGCCGATTACAGTTATCGTCTAACATCGCTCGACCGCGCTCAGGAAGCCGGAATTGACGATGTTGGCATAGGCGCTTTATTCGGCCTGTACGACTGGCGCTTCGAAGTCTTAGGTTTGGTGCGACATACAAATCATCTCGAGGCTTGCTACAATGTAGGGCCTCATACGATTTCGTTTCCCCGTATCAAGGATGCATCTATGCTTGAGCTTGGCGACAAGTATTTTGTAAATGATCAGGATTTTGCCAGACTTGTTGCGATTCTCCGACTGGCAGTGCCTTATACCGGAATGATTCTGACGGCACGCGAACCAGTTGAAGTGAGAAACGAGCTTTTACAATATGGCGTGTCGCAGATTGATGGCGGAACCAAGCTTGAACTTGGCAGCTATGCAACTCACGACGACCATGAGCAAAACCTGAATAAAGGTCAGTTCAGAATTAATGATAACCGTACGCTTAGCGAAGTGATTTCAGAATTGCTCGATCAGAATATGATTCCTTCTTTCTGCACGGCATGTTATCGCTTAGGCAGAACCGGAGAGCATTTCATGGAGTTTTCGGTTCCCGGTTTTATCAAGCGCTTTTGTACACCTAATGCTATTTTGACATTGGCTGAATACCTGGTGGATTACGGTAACGAAATAAATAAAGAAAAAGGCTGGGCTTTGATTGAAAAAGAGCTGGCTGCACTATCAAACGCTGATGAAGTGCGTAAACGCATCGAAGAAATCAAAAACGGTAAACGCGATTTGTATTTCTAAAATAACTCATGGAAACAATGAATAAAGGAAAAGACCTTAAGCCGCACATCGGCATATTTGGCCGCCGTAACAACGGTAAAAGTTCGTTCATCAATGTGATGACCGGACAAGATGTGGCTATTGTTTCCGAACACCCTGGCACTACTACCGATCCTGTGAAAAAATCGGTCGAGATTTTCGGTATCGGTCCGGTGATTATGATTGATACAGCTGGCATTGATGACACCGGAGATCTGGGCGAAAAGCGCATCAACAAATCGTTACAGGCACTCAAGACCGTCGATTGCGGCGTGTTGCTGATTGCAGGAAACAGATTCGGATCGCATGAAATAAAACTGATTAATGAATTCAAAAAAAGCGATATTCCTTTTATTGTTGTTCACAATAAATGTGATGTAGAGCCACTTTCAGCTGAAACAAGAAAAGAGATATCTGGTCAGACCGATGCTTTAATTATTGAATTCAGTGCCAGAACAAAAAAAGGTTTTGATGATGTCGTGGATGCCTTAAAGCAAAGCATTCCAGACAAATCGTACATGTTTAAGTCGCTTATTGGCGATATCATTAGTGAAGGCGATTATGTATTGTTGGTAACGCCTATCGATTCTGAAGCTCCGGAAGGACGCATGATATTGCCGCAGCAAATGGCAATTCGCGATATACTTGACAACAACGCGATTTGTATTGTGCTACGCGAGACAGAACTGGAGCGCTTTTTCAAAACAAGCTGCATCAGGCCGGCATTGGTAGTGACCGATAGTCAGGCTTTTGGATTTGTGAAAAGCATTGTACCCGAAGACATCCCGCTGACTAGCTTCAGCATTGTGTTTTCGCGTTTGAAAGGTGATTTTGAAAACTTTGTAAAAGGCACGCGAACGATTGGTGAACTTGAGGACGGAGATAAAATTCTGATTCTCGAATCGTGCACACATCATGTAAGTTGCGATGACATCGGACGAGTAAAGATTCCGATGTGGCTTTCGAAATTCACAGGAAAGAAATTATATTTCACCATTATTTCCGGCCTTGGTGATTTGCCGGAGAATTGTAAGGACTACAAACTGGTGATACAATGCGGAGGCTGCATGGTGACCCGCAAGCAGGTGCTGAACAGACTAAAACCATTTTCGGAAAATGAGGTTTCCATAACTAACTACGGGATGGCGATAGCTTATCTGAACGGTATCTTCGAGCGGGCACTGCAGCCCTTCTGCAATAATGACTGCGAAAAACAGTAAAACTGAAAAAGATGATTGACGGGATTTTCAGCGGTAATCTTGATTTTGAAAAAATCAAACATCTGCTTTCTCTTGAAGACGGGAAAGAGATTCAAAAGCTGATGGACAAAGCCCGTGCAACCAGAGACAACACGATTGGCAACAAAGTATATCTGCGCGGCTTGATTGAGTATTCCAATCGATGTGCGAAAAACTGCTTCTACTGCGGTATTCGTGCTGGCAATACAAATGCTGTCCGCTATCAGGTGAGCGATGAAGAAGTTCTGGAGGCTGCAAAATACGCGCTCGATCATCGCTATGGATCTATTGTTTTGCAATCGGGTGAGCGCAGTGATAAGGAATTTACTTCGCATATTTCTTCGCTGATTCAGAAAATTCATCACCATACCGGAAACAATTTACGAATTACTCTTTCATGCGGCGAACAAAGCGAAGAAGTGTATCGTGAATGGTACCGACTGGGAGCCCAGCGGTATTTGCTACGAATCGAAGCGTCAAATTCCGAATTGTATTCAAAACTTCATCCGTCGGATCATAGTTTTTCTGACCGCATGAAGAGTCTGAAAACGCTCATGGATATTGGCTTTCAGACGGGCACCGGTGTGATGATCGGATTGCCGTTTCAAACCATTGATGACCTTGCAAAGGACTTGCTTTTTATCCGCGATTCCGGGGTTGTGATGGTGGGCATGGGACCTTACATTGCTCATGAAGACACGCCGTTATATCAATATAAAGATGCACTCATTTCTGTTGAAAAACGAATGGAGCTTGCGCTTAAAATGATTGCAGTTCTGCGCCTGATGCGGCCTACAATAAATATTGCTTCAACAACCGCGTTGCAGACTCTTGATGAACATGGTCGCGAACTGGGACTCAGAGCGGGCGCCAATGTTATCATGCCGAATATTACACCGGTTTCTTTTAAAAAGGAATATAATCTGTACGAAGGCAAACCCGGGCTGCACGACGAGCCCGATGAAGTAGGGGAGACCATCGAAAGACTCATTATCAGCGCTGGCTGCGAAGTCGGCTGGAGCGAGTGGGGCGATTCGAAATTTTATTCCAGCAAAAGATAAAAGACAAAAGTAAAAAGATAAAAGTAGCGTTTTGAATGAGTTATTGTGTTTTCTTTTGTCTTTATCCTTTTATCTTTTGTCTTAGCAGATTCTCGGCAGCTGTTCACCAGCCAGCATATCAATAATGCGCGTACCGCCAATGCTGGTTTTCAACACTGCTTTGCCTTTGTGTTCTTCGGTGATTTCTCCGATAATGGAAGCTTCTTTTCCGAATTCATTGTTCTTTATTATTTGCAATGCTTTGTCCGCATCTGTATCATCAACTACCATCACGATTTTTCCTTCATTGGCCACATAGAACGGATCGAATCCAAGCAGTTCGCACATACCACGCACGTTTTCGTTTATTACTACTGCTTCTTCGTGAACAAGTACACCAATATTGTTGTGCTCAGCCATTTCGCAAAGCACCGTAGCAATACCGCCCCGCGTGGCATCGCGCATGAATTTCACTTTGCAGCCAGCATCAAGAATGGCTTTGATCATTTGATTCAGCGAGGCGCAATCTGATTTTATATTGGTATTGAAATTTCCAAAATTGCGTGCCGCCATAATGGTCATGCCGTGATCGGCAATGCTGCCATTGATCAGAATTTTATCGCCAACCTGAATCAGTTTACCTGTGCCGATTTCTTTATACTTCGGTTCCATAAATCCGATACCGGCAGTGTTTATAAAAACTTTGTCGCACTGACCTTTATTCACCACTTTGGTATCGCCTGTAGCGATTATAACGCCTGCTTTCCGGGCTTCTTCGGCCATAGTGGCAACAATGGTTTCAAGTTCTTCAGCGGACAGACCTTCTTCGATAATAAATGCCGAACTGATGTATTTCGGTGTTGCACCGGATACCGCCAGATCGTTCACTGTGCCGCATACGGCCAGCTTTCCGATGTTGCCGCCATTGAAAAATACCGGAGTAACCACATACGAATCCGTAGTAAACGACAGCATTTCCCCTTCGCAAGGAACAACTGCAGAATCGCTCTGTTGGCCGAGTACAGGGTTGCTGAAATGTTTGTAAAAAATCTTTTCGATTAGTTCGTGCGACAAACGGCCGCCGCTTCCGTGTCCGAGTAAAATATTTTTTTCCATTATTTGTTGAATCTGAAGTAAGCATTGCAGGCGCCTTCGTGCGAAACCATGCAGGCACCTACCGGGTTTGATGTTGTACAGGCCGTTCCGAACAATTTGCAGTCGTTCGGTTTTTTAAGTCCTTTCAGAATTTCGCCGCAGATGCAGCCTTTGTCTTCGCGCGTGGGCTCTATTTCCACAGGAATCATGCGCTCAGCATCGAATGCAGCATATTTTTCGTTGATGCCCAGGCCGCTCTTGGGTAAGGTTCCCAGACCGCGCCACCATTCGTCGCGCAATTCAAAAACCTCTTTAATGGCTTCCTGCGCCTTTACATTTCCTTCTTTCGTAACAGCCCGACTATATTGGATTTCGACCTTGTAGTCATTGTTCTCATGCTGTTTCACAAGCATGTAAATGGTCTGCAGAATATCGACCGGCTCGAAGCCAGCAACAACACATCCCACCTTATAGTTGACAGGTAGTGGCTCGTAAATGGAAGTACCGGTAATAACACTCACATGGCCCGGAGCAATGTAACCATTGATGGCAACCCCTTCGTCAATCAGCGCTCCCATAGCGGGCGGCATGATTTTGTGCGAGCTCAGCAGAAAGAAGTTTTTGAGATTTTCTTTTTTTGCATTGATGAGGCCGGCGGCACTGGGAGGCGTTGTGGTCTCGAAACCGACACCCAGAAACACTATTTTTTTTGACGGATTTTCTTTCGCTATTTTCAATGCATCGAGAATGGAATAGACAATGCGGACATCGGCGCCTTTGCTTTTTTCTTCAGCAAGTGTAGAGCTGGAGCCGGGTACACGAATCAGATCGCCGTACGTTGTAATGATAACATCCGGAATGCGGCTCAGTGCCACGGCATGATCGAGAAAGCGGCGGTCGGTGACACACACCGGGCAGCCGGGACCTGAGATCAGACGTATATTTTCGGGCATCAGCGATGGAATGCCGTATTTCTGAATGGCCCATGTATGGCCGCCGCAGACCTCCATCAGCACAATGTCTTTTTTACTGATGGTCCTGATTTGATGTACCAGTTTGTCCACCAGTTCTTTGTCGCGGTATTCGTCGATGTATTTCATTTTTATAATTTACTAACTTTTTCCGAGTCTTTACTTAGCTTGATGAGCCTGTTACAGGTGTCGGGTAGAAATTTTCCCGAGCTGAAATATAACAATTTCATTATTCACAGCAGGCAGCATCAGCGGGGCCGGAGAAATCAGATATCCAGTTCAGGCTTGATCTGCTCATTGAGATCATCGAATTCCTCAAAAACTTTAAGGGTTTCAATCGCTTCCTCTTCGCTGATTTTCTGAATGGCAAAGCCGGTATGTAGCAGAATGTAGTCGCCGACTTTCACGTCGTCGAGCAGCTGCAGCGAAGCTTCATATTCGGTGCCACCAACCGAAACAATGGCCATGTCGCCATTGATTGAAATCACTTTGGAGGGAATGCTCAGACACATATAAATCTCGTTTTAATTCGAAATACAAAGGTACTAAGAAAATGACAATGCTAATGTGTGCTGTTTATTAATGACTTATGAGTTGGAAACAGGGTGATGCAAATGCTGAATAGTCTCTCATAAGTTAGTGGGCTGGGTGCAGTCTCCAGATAACATCCAACGAACGAGGAAAATATAAATACAAGCATGCCGACTGGTGTAGATGCGAATTTAATTCACATCTCTGTATCACTGGCATATAGTGTTTCGAGTAAATTTTTATATGCATTGGCCCTTATCAGAATTGTGCTTCAATAGCACTTTAACAACACAGTCAGTTATCCATGTAAGAAAGAAATTATAAAGTATCGGAACTAATATAATTAGTAAATAAAATCTTTCAAGGTTGTCTGGCCAGAATATTCCACCGTCAAACAATCCCTTTATGGGAAAAAAATATCCCAGAGTATATGAGATGTTTGTTCCACTATAGTTAATGAAATTTAGCGGGATTCCTGACATGTCAGTAATAAAGCTCAAAACTCCTTCTTCGGTTTTCAAGCAATAGAAAAAACCCAAGTGTAATGCAACAAACTGTACGATTGAATATGCGTATAATACAGTGAATTTTTTTCGCGAAATGCAAGCTGATACTGTTAAAATCAGCCCAAAATAACACGACTGAAAAGTGATGTATGAAAAGAAACTATTGAAATAAAATGCCATGTGCGACAAACCATCATTAAGATACACAGAAAGGAATAGCGTGGTTGCATTAAAGAATACATTAATAATTGTCCAAACAACAAAAAACAGCAGTATATCTCTGACTGAGAAATTTTTTATTGCCATTGGATTCATCATTTACTTTGATTTTTGTGCTGCCGCAATCACCAGCTGTCCCAGCGCAATGCCACCGTCGTTGGTGGGGATTCGGTGGTGCGAAATTACGTCAAACCCTTTGCTGGCAAGTTTTCTTTCAAGATTTCCCAGCAGATATTTATTCTGAAAAGTCCCACCTGATAAAACAACTTTATTGGAGCCGCATTCTTTTTTCATCCGGATGGCCATTTCAATTACAGCTGCAATCAGCATGTTGTGGAATTTTGCAGAAATCACCGAAACAGAAACCTCTTTTTCCATATCGTGAAGAATGGCTCTGAATGTTGGTTCGAAGCTGATTTCGTTTTTAATATCAAATGGGTAAAACGCTTCAACACTTTTATCAATCACTGATTCGAGACGCATAGGAGCTTCGGCGTGAAACTGACTCACCGGACAAAGATTGATCAGCGCAGCAACTGCATCAAACAGCCGTCCGGAGCTGGATGTGAGCGGTGTGTTTATTTTTTTATCGATGGCCTGACAGAGCATTCCGATTGTATCGGGTTTAATATTGCTCAGGAAAGGCAGATTTTTATTTCTGAAATCATCGCCAAAAAAACGATAAAGATAAGAGACCGCCATACGCCATGGTTCATCTGTAACCTTGTCTCCGCCTGGCATTGGAATATACCCGAAATGGCTGAATCTTTTGTATTTATTTAAATCGCAGATCAGAAATTCGCCGCCCCATATATTGTTGTCGTCGCCAAGACCAGTACCGTCGAAGCTAATGCCAATCACGGTTTCATTCAGCCCATTTTCCGCCATGCATGAGGCAATGTGTGCATGATGATGCTGCACTTTTACATGCGGGAGTCTGCTTTCAGCGGCATAGCGCGTCGAAAGATAATCGGGATGCAGATCGCTAACAACCATCTGTGGCTCGAAACGGAAAAGTTGTTTGTAGCGTTCTAGGCTTTCGCAATAAAACGCGTAAGTTTCCATGTTTTTCAAATCACCGATATGCTGACTCAGTATGGCCTGATCGTGTTTGCCAATCGCAAAGCAATTCACCAGTTCGGCTCCTGTGGCCAGAATGCCATCGACATTCAGTTTCAGATTTACCGGTGATGGTGCATACCCGCGCGAACGGCGGCTTACACGCTCTTTCTCATTGACAACTGTAACCACCGAATCGTCGGCGCGGTTGTAAATATCGCGGTTATAGGTCACTACAGCATCAGCCACTTTTGTGAGAATATTCAGCGCGTCGGAATTATCAGTAATAATCGGCTCGTCGGAAATATTGCCGCTGGTGAGTACAATGGCTTCGAGATTTGTTTTTTCGAACAATAAATAATGCAAGGGCATGTAAGGCAGCATGGATCCTACCGTTCCGAATCCCACACAGACCGAAGGAGCCAGTTCCTTTTTACTGGTTAGTAGTACAATCGGGCGTTTGAGCGATGTCAGCGACTTTTCTTCCTCTGCATCTACATGCGCGTATTCCTTTAGTTTTTGCAGCGACGAAAACATTACGGCAAATGGTTTTCCTTCTCTGTTTTTCAGCTTTCGCAGTCGCTGTACAGCTTCTTCGTCGAGCGCATCGCAAGCCAGGAAGAAGCCGCCAATTCCTTTTATAGCTATTATTTTTTTTTCGTGAAAAAGTTTTCCCAACTCATTCAGAATTTCTGAAATTCCTTTTATTGTTTTGCCATCGTAATGCAGTGTGTATTCAGGTCCGCACACCGAGCAAGCCACGGGCTGTGCGTGAAACCGACGGTCGCGCACATCGGTGTATTCTTTGCGGCAGTCGTCGCACATAATGAATTCACGCATCGTGGTTTTGTCGCGATCGTACGGAAGGTCTTGGATGATGGTGAAGCGCGGCCCGCAGTTGGTGCAGTTAATGAAAGGATAGTTAATTCGATTCGGCTGTGTTTTCATGTCTCGCAGACAATTGTCACACACAGCAATATCAGGACTGACTTCAGTTACACGATTTGAAACCGTATTGCTTTTTACAATCTGAAAATCAGAAAAATTAATAAATTCAGTCTGAACGAATTCAATAGATTCGATGGAAGAGGCCGGGGGCGCGGTATTTCGGACAGTCTGAATAAAATTATTCAAGGAGTTTTCATCGCAGTTGATTTTGATAAAAACGCCGTCGTTACGGTTTTCGACTTCGCCATTCAAATTAAATTCTGATGCAACACGAAATATGAAGGGCCGGAAACCGACGCCCTGCACCAGGCCTTTGATATGGATGAGAAAGGTATTCAATTTTGCAGCTTATTCAAGATGCAAAGTTATTAAAAATAGGAGAGAAACAGTGTTTCTATTCCTTCACAAACGATATTACTCCTGCAGCATCATTACTTCGGTAGCGCAGAAAATAAGTGCCTTTCTCCAATGCAGAAATATCGACTATTGTTGTATTGCTTTCAGGATTCATAGAAGTTGACCAGACCATTTTTCCATCAACGCTGACAATTTCGAGATGGTTGATACTGTTGTCATGTATGATGTAAACAGCATCTGCAGCCGGATTCGGATAAATACTAACGGATAAATCCTGCGTTTCCGGGAAGCCTGTATCACAATTGTAAATATATACAGAATCAGTGGCGGTATTGTAGCAACCGTGCGAATCGGTGAATGTATAATTCACAACACTGTAATGATTCCCCATCACAATATCACCGATCAGGTTTGTCCCTGAAACATTGCTGCCGCTGTAGATGCCGCCCTGAGGCAGTCCGCCCGACAAAGGATAAGTGGGGAAAACGGGCATTGTATAGCCGCAGACGGAGTCGTAGGGCAAATTTAAAATTACAGATGGCTGTGAATTCACAACAATGCTTACTGCGGAATCGCTCTGGCAGCCGTTTGCATCGATACCAATCACAATGAATGACTGCGTGGCGGGAATAAACGTAATGCCATTCTGAATGCCGTTGCTCCATTGAATGGTCTGAGCGCCGCTTGCAGTCAGCGTTAAAGGAGTACCTGAGCATAAAGTATCATTGGGTGCAACAGTGATGTTCAGCACCGGAACGGGATGCACCGTGATATTGAAATAGCAGCTGTCTGTGGTCATTCCATCGGTGGCTTTGTATTTTATGCTGTGTGTTCCTGCACCTGCCAAGGCAGGATTGAAAACACCACCGGATACGCCATTGCCGCTGTAAGTGCCGCCAGCCGGTGTACAGCCGTTTAATGTCCATGCGGGATGGTCGATGCACATGGAGGAATCTGTATGACAGTTTACAGAGAATGGCGTTGTACCTGCGTTTGCAACTGCAATATTATCGAAGTAAACATAGAATGTATTGCTGTTGTCGTAGCCGCAACTTGGTTCAAGATAAATAAGTATTGACGATTTATCGACAATTGTACTTAAATCAAAAATCACTTCAGTTGCTGCGCAGGAGCGGGTTTCAGTGAATTTGAATCCTTTACCATTTGCGCCCGAATCATATAATACGTTGCTGCCATTGATTCTTACTGCTGAAACAATTTTCTTATAGGCACCGTCGGCCCAGACATAAAACCGGCACCAGTCTGCAGTGTGTGCGGCAAAGTAAGAATGCGATACGTCAAAGGTTAGTTTGATACTATCGAGCCCGGAGGCATTGATTTGTGGCATTCGCACAAAGTTTCCCCAGAAACTATTCCACGACCCGGCGTATCCGATGCGACCGCCCGGGCAACCGCCGGTCGAAGAGAATGCTATCGGTGGATTATAATCTGGTGCAAACCAAACGGTGTTAGCAGCCGATGTTCCATGAACCAAAATATCGCCGTTAAATGGCTCCGGACCAAGTATCTGGGCTTGTCCTAACATGTATATCAATACAAAAAATGAAAGTAGAATTGTTTTCATCTTTTCAATGTTTGTTCAAATATACCTATTTCATGAATATATCAACTAATATTTTAAATCACCAATATCAGCAGCTCAAAGAAATCGTATTTTTGCAAAAATCTTTTCCAATGGAAATCTTCCTCACTCCTGAAGCATGGATATCATTGCTGACACTAACGCTGCTTGAAATTGTGCTGGGCGTCGACAATATTCTTTTCATTTCAATTGTCAGCAACTCGCTTCCTGCTGACAAGCAGCGGCCTGCACAGCGTATTGGCTTGATAGTCGCCATGTTATTTCGTGTTGCATTATTGGTAGCGTTGGTCTATCTCATGCGCCAAATGACCGAACCTTTATTTTTCGTTGCGGATATGGGATTCAGTTTCCGTGAAATTATTCTGGCTGCCGGCGGTCTTTTCCTTGTAGCAAAAAGTGTTTCCGAAATTCACGGCAGGATGGAAAATGAGCATTCAGAATCAAAAAAGAAAATTGGAAAAAAGTTTTTCAACGTGGTGTTGCAGATTGTCCTGCTGAATATTGTTTTTTCATTTGACTCAATTCTTACTGCCATCGGATTGTCAAACCAGCTATTGATTATGATTGCTGCCATTGTAATTTCGATGTTTGTCATGATTGCATTTGCAGGTTCAATATCGCGTTTTATTGCAACACATCCTACCCTCGAAATTCTTGCTTTATCTTTCCTGATTCTGATTGGTTTCATGCTGATGCTCGAGGGCGTCCACATTGAGGTCCCGAAGGGTTATATTTATTTTGCTGTATTCTTTTCGTTGATCGTAGAATTGGTCAATATGCGGATTCGAAAGAAAAGTAGGCGATAGCAAAATGAAATAAATTTACATCAAAACATCATTGGGGAAGACGTTTTTTTCTTTGGTCCGCGGATTTTCCCAATCAGCATGAGTTCGTGCGATGTTTGAGAATATGCCGAGGCTGGCCCGGTGATCCAGTCGCCAGCATACCCGATCCCAAGATATTCCGTAATGCGGACTCCAGCCAGTAATATGGCCGATTCATCCCATCGATAGCTGAGTCCGAACCATACCTTATTGTCATACGTTGCTCTTGCATGCAGATCGTATTGTGTGATGAATTCAGAACTTCGTGCAAAAAATGCCGGGGTCAGCGTCCAGTCATTTCCGAGGTCGAATCGGTACGACATACTTAAATAGTAATGCCGAGGAACTTTGTAGAAGTCGCTTTTGCTCATCGATTGCGTAATATGTGTGGACGATGCCTGCAACGTAAAACCATGAGTCCGAAAAACGAGACCCACGCCAAAGTCGCCTTTGGTCTTGTTTTCGAGATCTTCCGGAGCGATGACTTCTGCCGAATTTTCAAAAGTAAGCTCGTCAGCGTCCACACTTCTGGAGGCAATGCCACCTGAAATTCCCAGACAGAAAGATGTTGTATCTCCCAATTTGAAATTTCTTGCATACGAAAAACGTGCATTCAGATTGTGTTCGTATCCGAGTTGATCATTCAAAATATTCAGGCCAAAACCACCGATTTTATCAAAGTTGCAATGTGCATTGAATGATTGTGTTGAAGGTGCTCCGCCAAATCCGATCCATTGCTGACGTCCGAGCAGACTCAGGTTGATGTCGTTGGAAGTGGCTGCTACAGCTGGATTATAACACAACTCGTTGAACATGAATTGCGAAAATTGAAAATCGTTTTGAGCATGCAGTTGAGTAGACACCGCAGAAATACTTATTAAAAGGATGATATATATTTTTTTCATGGCTTAGCGGATTAAAGTTACTGAACCTTTAACTTCTGATTCAATTCCGTTTTCATCAAGAAGTTTCACAATAAAGAAATAGGTTCCCTGTGAAACAGAATCGTCGCCGAAAGAGCCGTCCCATCCTTCGTTTCCGTGATAGAGCTCCTGTCCCCAGCGATTGACAATGGTGAGATCGACTCCTTGCAAAAACACATCATTGAGCCCGTCGCGGTTTGGCGTGAATGAATTATAAAACTCAATCACATTCGGATTTATATCTCTGTCGTCTGCAGGACAGCCCCCGGTTTCAACGCTTACAGTAACAACATCTCCGGGTAGCAGGTCGTTGGTTGTCCACATATTTGATGATGACGATTGTGCAAGGCCACCATTGATATAAAAATTATAATGCTGCAGTGAATCCGGAGTTGCCATAAATGTGGCGAGCTGCCCGGTCAGAATAGTTCCGGAAGGATTTGATGTAACAAAAATTTCAATGGGTTCCAAAACAATAACCTGTGTTGATGTTACCGCAGAACAGCCGTTGGCATTTGTAACCGTTACTGAATAGATAGTTGTTGAAGTTGGCTCTGCAACAATGCTTGCTGTTGATGCGCCTGTATCCCAACTATAAGTGCTTCCGCCCGATGCTGTGAGCGTGGCCTGCTCTTCAGGACAAATACTAGTATCGGGTGATGCAATGGCGACAGGCAAAGTATTAACGGTTACTATGGCAGTGTCGGTATCTGTGCAACCATTGACGCCAGCCACAGTGAGCACGAGCGTATCAGTCGCTGTTGCTGTGAAAGTAATGGAAGCTGTTGTCTGACTTGTTGACCACGAATACATACTTCCGCCTGAACCGTTGAGTGTCACAGCGGAACTTTCACAGATGGTCACGTCGTTTCCTGCATTGGCCGCAGGCGAGGGTAGAACTGTTACGATTATACTCTGACAGGTCGAAACGCCGCAACCGTTTTCCCATGCGGCATAGAAGGTGGTTGTTGATGAAGGCGCTGCGATTGTAAGATTATTTCCAGCCATCGGAGAGCCGCTTCCACAGCTACTTGTGTACCAGTTCAATGTAGTTCCGCTACCGTTTGCCGCAGATAATGTTATGCTATCGACATTCTCTGAACAGAAATTATTCTGATCAACCAATGCGGCAGTAGGAGCTACTGGCAGAGGATCAATGCTTATGATTACCTGAGCAGAATTTGTACATCCGGTGGCAGTAATGTTTTGTGTGAGATAATAGGTTGTTGTTGCAGCTGGTGAAACAGTCGGATTTGAAGATGCTGATGTAAATCCGACAGGATTCGATGTCCAGCTGTAGGTGTTTCCGGCCACCGATGCGCCTCCGAGGGCAATACTGTTACCCGCACAGACTCCGGTGTTTGCAATGACCGACGTTGTCGGAAGGGCATTTACTGTTACTGTTAATGGTGTTCTGTGCGTTTCGCAACCAGTGAAAGCATTGGCAATTGTTGCATAAAATGTAGTGTTGGCTGTCAATGCGGTTGTGGTGTAATTGGTTCCCGAGTATAATAATGTGCCTCCCGAAGCCGCATCGTACCAACGAATAGTGCCCGATCCGCCCGACCAGGTTGTGCTGAGCGATGCTGTATTTCCGGAACAAATGGTGGCGGCATTGGTTGTCAGAATGGGCTCTCCGATGATGTATGCAAATGGTGCATACACGCCTGGACAAGCTGTTGTGATTGATCCTGACGATGCGCCTGTTGTTGTTGCCAGTGGAGTTACCCACGCGGCTGGCGGCGGCACTGCACCACGGATAAGCGACATAGAACATTCAATGGTGCCTGCAGGAAAATCAGTGGCAAGATTGTACAAGTTTGTAATTGTGCCAGTCGGATTTCCGCCTGTAGGCTGCATGTAGAGCCACCAATTGGCTTTGTAGTTTGCAGCCGTAATGGTATCTTCGTACAATAAAACATCTGTCGCTCCGCCGGATGCTGTCTGATTCAGTGTTACCGGGCGATAGGCATTGCTGACCATATGTACTGGTCCGATCGGAAAAACATAGGTTCCCGCACCTGCGGTAAGCGCGCGGCGGAATTTCCCCTGAATAAAATTCGTTGATGTGTAGCCCGCCAGCAGCGCCGAAGGCGAGTTGTTCGATAAATATAATTCGTAAAAGTTTGTACCATTCAATGTTTTAACCATGCCGGTTACAAGCTGCAGCGTATTAGAAATAGTGGCATTGCTTCCAAGAATAATTCCGGCTCCGGAATTTGTGATCTGCAGATTATACAATGTACTGGTGCCAGGTGATAAGATTTGCAGCGATCCGCCGGTGAGGTAAACATTTCCTGTCGATGCTGAAAAAACGCCACCACCGCTGCTGTTTACAACAAAGTCACCCAAAACTGTCAGGTTCTTCGTTCCGTTTACATTCCATGTGCCATTGTTCACAGTGAAATCATTATTGACTGTAAGATTTCCGGTTGCATTGCCAGCGTAAATTCCAGGCTGAATGCTGCCGGTAGATTTACTTATGTACAGATTATAAAACGGTTGCGTCATCGGCTGATTGACGTACTGCGCATTTGGCTGTGCCGATGAATAAGTATCCTGAGATATGCGCAGGGTGCCTGTTCCACATAGGAATGTTCCATTGTTGGTCCAGTTTCCGTACAGGTAAATTGTTTTGGAACCCGCATTCAGTGTGGCTCCGGCATTTATGATGACATGATTGAGAAAATAGCTATAAGCACCGGACAATGTCGTATTCCCATCGAAAATGACGGTGGCATCAGGGTTTCCGTTGCTGTTGCGATGGAATTGTCCGTTCTGAATAAAATTCCCTTTGATAGTAACTGACACCGGATGGCTTGAGATACCGTTGGTTCCGGTGGTATTCGGATTGTTGTTATGCAGATTAAAAAATGTGGACACACTGGATCCTTCAATGGCTTGTTCAAATCCGCCATCAAAATTCACAGTGCCGCTGCCACAATTAAATGTGCCGCTGTTGTTCCAGATGCCAGTCAGATTGATGATTCCGGTGTTGAGATTCAGCGTTCCGTACAGCGAAACATTGCCAATACTGTCGTTGACACCTGTCAGCGTGAGTGTTTGCGAGCCAATGTTCAGTGTACCACCGGTGTTTATCAGGATTGCTTTTACCGTTGCCACCTGATCAAGCGTAATGTTGGCGCCATTTACGATATAAACGGTATCGTCTGCCACCGGCAGAATTCCGCCCGACCAACTCGCTGAGCTGCTCCAGCTACCCGTTACAGCAAGGCTGCTGCGTGTAGTTGCAGATACATGTGTGGTCAGAAGCAGAAAAAATGCAAAACAAAAAAGTCCCCCAATGTTTTTCATGCCTTAAATAAATTAATTTATCGGGCAAAAGTATGAATAAATTCTTTAAAAGCGTAGTGTTTGCTGACAGATTGATGATATTAAAGTTTATGCAAGTATTTTCTCTGGTTTTGAGTTAATATATTTTTATATTTGCCAAAACTCTGGTCATGAAATATGTATGTATTGTAATACTTGCATGTTTGTTTGCGTCCTGCTCACCATTGGTGCAGAAGGCTTACTTTGTCGAAAGCCCAAATGTGGGCGCTTTTGATTCAGCAAAAGTTACATCAGTTGACTTGTCTGGCAATTATTACTCAAATACAGAATTGCAGTACTCACACTCTTTTTCAGAACATATTGGCATTTCTGGCGGAGCACTATTGGGTTATCAGGGATGGACTTCAAACAAATCCCAGCATGAGTTTGATGATAAGCCAGGACCTCTGGGCACGTATGGGCTCAATGCCGGATTGATATGGTTTCGAAACAGCGAACCAAGATATTTTGAACTGACTATTGGCTACGGTTATCAATACAACAACAGCAGAATTATTTCGAAATGGCTAACTCCTGCTGGAATGATGATGGGACCCTATTTGTCTCACGATGTTCATTCAAAATTCCATAGAATTCTTATTCAACCAGCACTTTTGTGGAAGCATAACAACGGAGATAAAATTGGGTTGGTCATTCGCATGGAACTTGTGAATACACCCAGCTTCTATTACAATTACAAATTGAATAGCTATTACGACAGCTTCAATCCGCATGTTCAGGACTATCGCGATCAGATCTCATTTTATAAAAAATCCTTCATGGTTTTTTCTCCATTTTTCTTTATTCGGAATTCAGGAGAGAAGTTCAACATTGGAATGCATGTGGGATTATCGCTTCACACCAATGTAATGAGTCAATATAAAATCATTGACAACCTCGATTCTTCTCTGGAAAGAAATATTATCAGAGGTCATCCTGCAATGGCCGCCGTTGTCTTCGGTTTTGATATTGGATTGAATTGGAAAAAGAAGTAATTTTTCAATCAATTTCTTTTTGTACTTTCACTTTTTAAAAGTTTTCCACATGAAAGTTTCCGTCTATCATAATCCACGTTGCCGTAAAAGCAGAGCAGGACTCGATTTGGTGAAAACGAAAACCAATGAAATTGAAATTATTGATTATCTGAATACCGGAATTAGTGCAACGGGCATCAAAAAACTCTCGCAGCAGCTGAACATAAGCGTAAAAGACATGATACGCACGCAGGAAGATTTCTATAAAAAAGAATTGAAAGGAAAAAACTTTTCCGAAGCTGAATGGTTGCAGATTATTTCCGAAAATCTAAAACTTTTAAAACGACCTATCGTGGTGAAAGGCAATAAGGCCGTGATTGTTGAGTCTGCTGATGATCTGGAGCGACTGTTTTAGCTCAACGCTCAAGGCTCAATGCGCAACGGCGAAGCTCCTTCTTCAATCTCTCTGCGTCGTGAAACGACCTGAGTGCATTGAAGAATATATGTCTCAGCATTGCTAACCAATCAGCTGATTTCTATTTGTATCTTTGTAACGATTGTAACTTTGTAACGCGTAACGAAAAAATGGAATACAGAAAAGAAAAAGACAGCATGGGCCTTGTTGATGTACCCGCAGATAAATACTGGGGCGCACAAACTCAACGCTCGAAAGACAATTTCAAAATTGGCGAAACCCTGATGCCAACTGAGATTATTGAAGCATTCGCTATATTGAAAAAAGCAGCGGCTTTAGTAAACAATGATCTTGGAAAATTGTCAGCTGATAAAGCAAAACTTATAGCAGAGGTCTGCGATGAAATTTCCATGGGTAAGCTGGACGATCAGTTCCCACTTGTGGTTTGGCAGACCGGATCGGGCACACAAAGCAACATGAATGTCAACGAAGTCATTGCCAATCGCGGACATGTGATTGCAGGCGGAAAGCTGACTGATGAAAAGAAAACACTGCATCCAAACGACGATGTTAACAAGTCGCAGAGCAGCAATGACACCTTCCCGACGGCCATGCATATTGCAGCTTATTCCATGTTGGTGTGGCATACTATACCGGCGCTTGAAAAGCTGCGCGACGCTCTGAAAGCCAAAAGCGACGCATGGACAACCATTGTGAAAACCGGCCGAACACACTTGATGGACGCTACGCCACTTACACTCGGACAGGAATTTTCGGGTTATGTGTCGCAGCTTGATCATGGAATCCGCGCCATCAAAAATTCGTTGCTGCATCTGAGTGAACTGCCTTTGGGCGGCACCGCTGTAGGAACGGGTCTCAATGCGCCTGTCGGCTATGATGTGAAGGTGGCGGCAAAAATTGCAGAGCTCACAAAACTTCCGTTTATCACTGCGGAAAATAAATTTGAATCACTCTCGGCGCACGATGCCATTGTTGAAGCCAGTGGAGCTCTGAAGTCCGTTGCGGTGAGTCTGATGCACATTGCCAACAACATCCGGCTGCTGGCCAGCGGCCCCCGATGCGGGATCGGAGAAATATTGCTTCCGGAAAACGAACCCGGCTCATCCATCATGCCCGGCAAAGTCAATCCTACACAGCCCGAAGCAGTGACCATGGTGTGCGCACAGGTGATCGGCTGTGATGCGGCTATTACTGCAGGCGGCATGGGTGGCCACTTTCAGCTCAACGTTTTTATGCCGGTGATGATTTATAATTTCTTGTTTGCTGCCCGGCTCATCGGTGATGCGTGTCATTCATTTACCGACAATTGTGTGGTTGGTATTGAACCAAATTATGCAGCGATTCAAAAGAACATGGAAAGTTCATTGATGCTGGTGACAGCACTGAACTCGCATATCGGCTATGATAATGCGGCCATCATTGCAAAGAAAGCACACAAGGAAGGACTATCACTGCGCGAAGCCGCGATAGAATCGGGGCTTGTGACTCCCGAACAATTCGATGAATGGGTTGACCCGTCGAAGATGATATAAATTTTATTGACATGAAAATCAATTTTAGAATCAATGAAACGGGCGAAAAATATCTGTTTTTTCTTTTGTTTTTGCTGGTTTGGGTCTATGTGATATTCCGGGCTGCCTGGTCGCCCATTACGCATGATGAGGCCGAGACTTTTTTTATATATATTCAGCCCGGAAAATTTATTCCTCCGGACGCCTATCCCGATGCAAACAATCACTTACTGAATTCGCTGCTTACAAATATTTCATATAAGCTTTTCGGGAATTCGCTCCTGGCCTTGCGTTTGCCCAACGTGTTGCTTTCTGTCCTTTATTTTTTCTTTGTTTTCAAGTTATCCGGATTGCTGAAAAACCGCTTCAACAGATGGGGTTTTGTGTTATCAATGATTTTCTGTCATTTTATAATTGAATTTTTTGGGTACGCCCGGGGATACGGATTGTCAATGGCTTTTCTTGCAGGCGCATTATACCATCTGATTCAGTTTTACCGAAATGCTTCTTTGCGCAATTCAGCGCTGGTTGTTGTTTTTTTGATACCGGCGCTTGCAGCTAATCTGACTTTAATACACACCTATCTGCTGATTCATTTGCTGCTTGTACTATTTATTATTTTTAATTTTCGGCAAATAAAACGCTCTGTGATTGTGGCTACATTTGCAATTCAGATTTTTGCAGGAGCTCCGGTTTTGTATATTCTCGCCAAATATTCGATGGTGCTTCGGAGTGGGGGAGCCTTGTACTATGGAGGAACCAGCAATTTTTGGGATGCCACACTTGGTTCTCTGTCTGCAGTTCTGTTCCGGCCATTGCCTCAATTATTAAGTTATTTGTTTGTAGCCGTTTTCGCAGCCGCACTCATTATTTTTATTTTCCTGGTCATTAAAAAATTTATTTTCAAAAAGGAAAATCTATTCTATTTCATTTTTCCATTTTTGCTGGGCGGCAATGTCGTGATGACTTTTGTGTTATCGCGTTTTTTCGGTGTCAATTTTCCCGAAGACAGAGTTGCCATGTATTTTATAATTCTGTTCGCCGGAACGATATTTTTTCTTTGCGATACAGCCCTGATTTCTTCGAAGCGCTGGCGAATTCTGCTATTCACTCCGTTTGTATTCATCATCGTGCAGTTCTTCTTGTCGCTAAGCATCAGATTCACGAGCTATACTCCCGAGTACCGGGTTCCGGATGAATTCTATAATTACCTCGTTGATGAATCAGCAAAGCGTGATTTTCCGCCTGTGATAGAAGCATATCGTCTTCATAGCACAGAGTGGTATTATATTAATTCCGGCAAGGGCAACAAGCTCAGTCCAATTACCTATGAAATATTTCCTTCGGCATCGGCCGAATTTGTCATTGCTGATAATAAGGAATTTCCTGACTGGAACAAGTATTACAACGAGTTGATGTTTGATTCTCAATCGGGTATGTATCTTTTGAAACGCAAAGCCGCAATCGTCCCTCAGCTATTGTTTGCAACGGACACCCTGATGAATCAATCAGATTCTATGGAGTACTTCAACTTGATTATTTCTGATACCGATACATTAGTTGGCAGAAACATTCTGTTTACAATTGATATGCAGGTGAGGGCCGAGGCTGTGCCGTTTCAGACAGCCATCATCGCTGCGGCTTCCGGAGCTGACGGAAGCACATTACGAACACAGGCGCTGGAGTTTGAACGCATGCAGCCCGACTGGTCGGCCAATGATGGAGAAGTGATTCGAATGAGCATGTTGTTGCCGCAAATTCCAGAAGGAACCAATCGTATTCTGATTTTTGTCTTCAATAAAAACAAAGTACCGTTCAGAATTATTCGCTCCGAAACGCGCATGTATTCGTATTTTTGAGAATCACTGATATCTTTGCCAAACATTGAACTTTAATTTTGAATAATTAAAGTTCGAAAATAATAAAAGCAGCAGCTCCGGAATCTGGCCAGAGCTGCTGCTTTGCAGAGATTACGATAATACTGAAATCAGAAATATGTGTAAGAAAAATTTGTTTCCCGCGACAATTTATCCTTGCGATAAATACTCTTTTTTGTCAGCAGTCCCTCAGCATTTTCTTCGGAAACAGCATTTAAAGTACATTGAAGTCCGTGTTTTTTTGAGTACGTCCAGTTTTCGTATTTCAACTGATTGCCGTTTTCACTCAGCAGTCTGAAGTATTTGAAAGTAATATTATTCTTATCGTCCATATAGATTCTCTCCGTGCGCCTTCCGTCATCACTGAAGCGCGTTATCATAGTATGCGGGTGTTTCCCTTCGGTCACCACTTTCGCCGAGTCCGTCATTCTTTCGTTGCGATACCAGACAGTTGTGGTGGTCAGTTCTCCTTTTTCATTCACCGATTTTAAATAGTTTACAAAACCGCCATCGGCCCTCTCTTCATGCATCTTGCAAATAGTGGTTGTATCCGTGCGTGCTGCCAGCAGTTCACCTTCCGGCAAACAATCGTGATTCCATGTATGTATTAATTTCCCATTGCCATCATACAAATGCGTTGTTTGCAGTTTCATGTCACTGTTGAATGAATATGCAAAACGTTTTGAAACACTCAGGCCGTCTTTTTTATACACAACCTGCTCTGTAAGATTCTTTCCTGTATAGACCTTAGTGTATTTTGATTTTAGTTTGTCGTTTTTTCGGTACTCGTATGAAATGATATTTCCTGTTTCAGGATCGTATTTTTTATCATATTGATACATCACTTTTCCTTTACCATCTGCTATTTTCTTTTGTTCCACCCAGCCGCTGTCGTTGAGGCCAAAGCTCTGTTTTCGTATCAATAGCCCTTTTGCGTCATATTCTTCTTTCAAAATGGTCTCCCCTTTCTCATTCAGGGTGGACACTTTTTTGAGCGTGGCTTTCTCCGGATTTCCTTTTTTGAAGGTTGTTGTGGTTTCCGTGATGGATTTTATTTTGTGGGC
Source organism: Bacteroidetes bacterium GWF2_43_63 (assembly GCA_001769275.1). NCBI lineage: Bacteria > Pseudomonadati > Bacteroidota > Bacteroidetes bacterium GWF2_43_63. Next base: position 212,987 of record MEOQ01000040.1, read on the forward strand.
AATTTTTGTTTGCATCAAATTGTCAGTCAAATAGTAGCCATCATATTCAAAAGGGTTGGAGGTGAAATAGTACTCGCCTGTTTGCGCATCAACGGTGCAGGCCAGCAATAACAGGAAAATAAAGATGGTGCTTTTCATAAAAAAATAATTTGTTAATACAAACGTCGCAATTTTATCGCTTATTGCACAAGATTACATTATTTTTTGAAAAAAGTAACAGCAAAACTGTGAACATCGCATTGCAACTGAATTGTATAAAGTCCAACCGCCAGCGATGCTGTATTAATTTTCACAACATTTCCAGTGAAGCCCGGTTTTGCACTGATTTTTTTACCTGAGGCATCAATAATTAAAACCGTAAGCGTCCTGTATTTAATTTCATTTGGAATTGTTATAAAAAGCTCATTGGAACACGGATTTGGATAAACAGAGAGTTCAGGAATAATTGATTTTTCAACGCCAACATCTATAATATCCACGGGTAAAATCAGCATTGAAGGCGATATGCCATTGCATAAAACCCGGTTGTGTGCTACTGTTGTATCACCTGCTACATACATTGGGCCGCCATCATTCATATTATTATTAAAGCGAGGGTAGTTCGAAGATGTGATGTCGAGCCGGATCCGATGTCCTGCCAAAAATGTGTGCGACGTCGGATTGAGTTCAATTTCTATTTGATAAACGGCTGTACTGTCGGATATAAATGTTGTGTCATTTGTTGTATATCCTTGCCTGAAACGGGCGCGGCGTATGCCATCCACAAGCAGCATCGAGCGGCCATCAGGATAAACATCTGTGAGTCGTGCGGCAAAATCAACATCTTTACAATCGGATTTTATTTGCAGAATGACTTTCGGATATCCCTGCACCGTTGCATCAGTCTCAAGTACGGGTGATGTAAATACGAGAATATCTCCCCGACTTTCCACTACCGGAACCTGATCATATGGTCCCTGAACCAAGTCGGCCCGTAGTGTTGGACCGCCCACAGTTGGCGATGGATCGCGCGGATCATAGGTGATTTGCTTGTATTCATTTACTCCTGTCGGCAGAAAATTCAGCAATGACATATTCTCGTGCAGATACAGATTGGTTTCAGTAAAACCGTTCTGTGGCCAGTTTTCTATGTATTGCCAATTGTTTACTCCCATCTGAAAATTGATGATGGTGCTGAGTGTATCATATCCATTGACCTCGCTAAGTAAATAATATTTCAGAAAGCGCATTGCGAGCGAATCCGACATACCAGCTGCCATCGGGTAGGAGAGTTGTCCGGCCGAATCGGTGCCAACATAAGCGGCGCCATGGCCACCATGAACCCATGGTCCCATCAGCAGTTTGTGCTTGTCGCGAACAGTGGCCGGTGATGAAGTCCGAACTGCATCAAAGAAATCGAGCATCACAACAGAATTGTGATCAAACCAGCCGCCAATCATAAGCAATGGGATCTGAATGGAATCGGGATAAAAATTGGTGGCTTCGGAATAGCTCCAAAGCAGGTTGTAATGCGGATTTGCGTAAAGAATACCAGACATGCCAAAACCAAGGCCGTCAAGCTGATCGATGTATTCGTCACGCGCTACGCCTCCGGGAAAATATTCCTGATAACTGTATTGCGGTCCGGCAACAAGTGGTACTGCGCAAACCAGATGCGGCGGATTTTTTTTCGCGGTCATGTACTGCACGCGTCCCAGTGCCGATGGTCCCCAGGTTGCCACTTGACCATCGCTCCAGCTTTGTGAAGCAATCCATTCGACCGCGTCGTAACCATCGGCACCGCGATCGGGTGTGGTAACACAGGCCGCTGCTGATCCGTAAAAGCAACGCCAGTCGAGAATAACAAAAGCAAACGGGCTGGTATCTATTTCTGTTCCGATGAGTGGAAGCCCGAAGCGGTACCACAAGCGATTGTAGGGCGTTTGTACCAGTATGGTTGGGAATGTTTGCCCACCGGACGTGTCGGGCAGATAAATGTCGGCAGCCAGTTTTTTTCCATCACTTGTTGCGATGCTGTCCACAACAGGTGAGAGTACCTGAGACCTGGCAAAAGTTGTAATAAACAAAAACAAGGTCAGCAGCAAAGTTTTTTTCATCGGGAATTTTTATTAAAGATACAAATTCAGGCTAATTTCTGATGCAGCATAAAAAAAGCTCCCAATGGAGCTTTTCAGTATTTTTCAAGTAATTATTATCGCATGTCATTGATTGAATAACCAGCGTATTCAGTTTTGTCAAAGGTGAAGCGGGAATCGAACACTTTTGGATTTTCAACAAAGTTGGTTACAAGGTAAGTGTAGGTTGTACCATTTTTATCATACACAGTGGATGAATACACCATGTTCGAACTTTTGTTTATTTCGAGACGCACTTTGTAAAACGACTGGGTTGTTGTAGGAGTCAAATCAAGTGTCTGCATTACTATACCAGCTTTAGGCGCTTCTTTGATAAATTTAGCTTTGTAATTTTTATTGTAGGAAGTCAGCATTTTGTTTGGTGTATTCTGATTGGTGGGATCTACACTGTTTATCTGAACTTCTTTATCTTCTTTCAATACGGTCCAAATGGTGATGCCGTCGCAAATGATGAGTTGATCAGCAATATACAGACGATATTTATCTCCTTTAAGGTAAATGCTGCCCGTTTTGGTTTCATTAATATTTTCGGTTGTGTTGGCCATGGTATATGAAAATTCAAATTTCATTGTTTCCAGGGCGTCAAGTTTTGCACTGAGTGCATCGAGGATAGCTTTTGCTTTTGTATCGGTTTGTGCTGAAACATTAAAAGCAGTGCACACAAAAACAAACGCAATCAATAAGATCTTTTTCATAAATGTGAAATTAGGGGTTCAAAGTTACTCCGAATTTTTCAAAAACTGTTCCAAAACTTGAGTATCCTTTACCAAAACATCTCGGGGCTTGCTTCCCTGCGGTGGTCCAACGATACCGGCTTGTTCCAGTTGCTCGATGATTCTGCGGGCCCGGGCGAAACCAATCGTTAGTTTTGTCTGTAAAAGTGAAGTTGATCCTTGCTGTAAAGCAACAACAATATGGGCTGCATCTTCGAACAATTTATCTTTATTTTTTAAATCAGCGTCGCCTTTTATGCTGTCTTTTTCAACAATGGGCTCAGGCAACTCATAGGTGACCGGATAGCCCTGCTGATCGCCGATAAAATCAGTCAATGCTTCAATTTCAGGGGTGTCAACAAAAGCGCATTGCAGACGCAAATTGGTGCTGCCATGACAATAAAGCATATCGCCCATGCCAATGAGCTGGTCGGCGCCATTCATATCAAGAATGGTACGACTGTCTACTTTTGAAGAAACTTTAAAAGCGATGCGGGCAGGGAAGTTTGCTTTGATTTTACCAGTGATTACATCAACCGACGGACGCTGTGTGGCAACAATCAGATGAATTCCTACTGCGCGGGCCAGCTGCGCGATTCGTGCAACAGGCAATTCCACTTCTTTCCCTGCGGTCATTATAAGATCTGCAAATTCATCAATAACAAGAACAATGTAGGGCATGTACATGTGGCCATCGTTGGGATTGAGTCTGCGTTCGAGGAATTTGTGGTTGTATTCGATAATGTTTTTACAGCCGGCATTTTTCAGCAAATCGTATCGGCTGTCCATGAGCTGCGTGAGCGATGTGAGAGTCGCAATTACTTTTGTTACATCGGTAATAATTGCATCATCGGAATCGGGTAGTTTGGCCAGAAAATGTTTTTCAATTTTTGCGTAGAGTGCCAATTCTACTTTTTTTGGATCGACGAAGACAAACTTGAGCTGGCTTGGATGCTTTTTGTAGAGCAGGCTGCAGATGATGGCGTTGAGTCCCACCGATTTTCCCTGCCCGGTTGCACCGGCAATCAGCAAGTGTGGCAGTTTGGCCAGATCGGCAACAAATGGTTCGTTGGTAATAGTTTTGCCCATGGCAAACGGCAGCTCCATTTTCGATCCAATGAATTTTTCGCTTTCGAGCAATGACCGGAGCGACACTGTTTCGCGGGTAATATTCGGAACTTCGATACCAATGGTTCCTTTGCCCGGAATGGGCGCAATAATGCGGATTCCCAGTGCAGCAAGACTCAGGGCAATATCATCTTCAAGGTTTTTGATGCGGCTGATACGTACACCAGGGGCTGGTACAATTTCGTACATGGTAACAGTTGGACCAATGGTGGCTTTGATCTGACTGATTTTAATATCGTAATTATTGAGTGTTTGAACAATCCGGTTTTTGTTGCTCTCAAGTTCTTCGCGACCAACCTTGCTTTCACCTTCGCCCCGGTCTATCATTAAACTTGTTGGTGGCATCACATATTGACTCAGATCTTTCAATGGATCGTACTGAGTGTCGAGTCCAAAATGTTCAGGTTCATCATTGAGTGCCGGAGTCAATTCTGCAGGATTTGTTTCAATCACAAATTGAACATCATCACCTTTTTTCTCGTCCTGCTTTTTGATCATATCCGGGACTGTCAGATCGATTCCGTTGTTTTCATTGTTCTCATCACCATCATTATAAACAGTAACCTTTTCTATTATTTCAAAATCCGTGATCTCTTTATTTTCAGTTTCAATTATTATTTCCGCAGAATTTTTTTCAATAACCGTCATTTCATCATCAGCGAATTCATCAACGTCGGATTCGTGAATATCAGAAATGGTGCTGTTTATATTGGCAGTCTGAATTGCGTCAGATGATTCAACAGTAGAATTTTTGCGCAGTCGGATTTCGTGTAGTTTTATACCGAACAATGCCGCAATATAAATTACAAAAACGACAAGGAGCAACACGATGAGCCCGAAGTTGCCAATGGCTCCGCTTATCCAGTCGCGGATCTGCCATCCAAACAATCCGCCCCAGATCATGGCATCGGGCCTGATGAAAATAGCCGACATGAATACCGAAAGCCAAAGAGTTGTACCCAGCAAATAAAGAACACTTTCGAAGAAGTTTATCAGTTTTACGCGAAGAAGCAGAAGACCGCTGTTTATAAAAAATATGAGCAGAAGAAATGATCCGATTCCAAACCATTCTTTGATAAAAACAAATCCTAACCAGGCGCCCATCTTACCCATGCTGTTTTCAACCGTAACACCCGAGTCGAACAGCATTCCAAGGCCTGATTGTACTACGTTGTCGTCGCTGTGCCAGTTTTTGAGATACGATATAAATGAGAAAAGCAGAAAGATGCTGAAAATAAGCAGGAATAATCCAAATGCGAAATGTGTTTCTTTTGATTTGAAAAAATCAAGAAATGATTTTCCTTCGGCGCTTGATTTCTTTTTTGTTGTTTCAGATTTGGCTTTATTCTTTGGCGGGGTTTCTTTTTTATTATTGTTTTTATTCCTGTGAATTTCCTTAATAGTATTACGGGCCGAATTTTTTGGTTCTTTGCGGGTATTTGAAAGTGAATTTTCTTTACTACTCTTTTTCATGATAATGCAAAAATACTGAAAGCAACCCATTGAAAAACAAAAACCTTCCCTGAAAAGAGAAGGTTTTTTTGAACAATTTATTGTGTAAATCTTTTTATTCGCCCTGGACTTTTTTCATGAAGTCTTCTTCTGAAATTTCTTCATAGTCAGTTGGGATCAGGAAATCGGTGTCTTTCAGTTTCACTTTTTTAGTTTGCACACTCGACACAGAATAGATGATTGTCATATCATCAGATTTGATTGTATATTCCATTGGGAAACCCTTGAGTCCCGGGAAATTTCCTACATAATTGAGTTCAGGTCCACCGAGAACGGTGCTGTAGAAAATGATAATGGATATTTTATCTCCATATTCATCTTCGACTACATAATCGGCTTTGCTGCATGTATATCCGGAGACTTCCTTTGTTTCATCAATATATGAAATATCAGCGGGTTTGCCTTCTTCAAGAGATGCCATGATTTGTGCTTTGGTTGTTCTGACACAGTATTTGCCCAAACCGGGAATATCGTAAAGGACAGTTCTGGTAGAATCATAACCATTGCTGATCATTTCAATGGTTGCCCCGGGAACAAGTGTTTCGACTTTGAGATATTTGCCGAGGACTTCGGAACTCTGGGTGGAAGGAAGATTGGCCAGGGTTGCAGCATCAATGTCTCCTTCATATTTGATATCGTACGTAACGATGCCTTTAAAAGGTTTTTGCTTTTTCTGGGCACTTACATTTCCGATTACTCCGGCAACAAGCGAAACAACAATGAATAATGCTATCTTTTTCATACTTTTAGTTTGAGGCAAAAATACATAAAAAATTACACCCAGCTCAGTTTTCGAGAATTGTTTATCGGTTAATACGGGCTGTTTGTATAATTTGAGGCGCAACGCACAACGCGCAACGCTCAATGCACAAAGCATGGCAGCTCATTCTTCAACCTCTCTGCGTCGCGACCGTGTCATCGCGTGAAACGTGACAAGCTGTTTCACGTGAAGCGACCTGTCACGATTGCTATCGTGAGCGTTGAAGAAGTATAACGAATTATGCGCAAAGGTTCTATAACATTAATAATTACGATATTCCATCGTTCCGGCCGTATCGAAATATTATTCGGCCGGAATATGGAATCGTCGTAGCAGCTTCAAAAACAACGATTCCATATCCTTTCGCTCCTCCGTCGCTTTAGGACGATGGAATATTGTTTTTGACGAAAGCTTTGCGTTTTGAGATATCCTCATCTGGTGGAGCTTCGCGTAAAACGCGACAAGTCGCAGCTTTTTTTATAACTCCGCCCTCTCAACCTTGACCTTAATCTTAAACTCAAGCAGTCACGCTGCAGGTTTTCAGTAGCCCAAAATTTTAAGCATGGATTTATAGCTTTGCTCTTTGGCAAATAGTTTTGGATAAATTTCGCCTGTTTCAGGGTCTTCGAGAATAAGAATATGTTTAGGCGCGGGAATCAGACAGTGCTGAAGGCCTCCAAAACCACCCAATGACTCCTGATAGGCGCCGGTGTGAAAAAAGCCAATGTATTGCGGATCGTTGTTTTCAATTTTAGGAAGGAAGATGGCATTGGCATGTGCTTCGGCGTTGTAATAGTCGTGGCTGTCGCAGGTGAGTCCGCCAAGAAATATTCGCTGATAATCATAATCCCAGTGATTGATGGCCAGCAGAATAAAGCGCTGATTGAGCGCCCAGGTATCGGGCAATGTTGTCATGAAGCTACTGTCGATCATATTCCACATCTCACGGTCGTTCTGCTGCTTCTGTCCAAGAATGGAGTAGAGTACTGCGCCGCTTTCTCCGACAGTGTAGGAGCCGAATTCAGTAAAAATATTTGGTTCAGGAACTTTGTTCTGATTGCAGATGTTTTTAATCTGCGCAATAATTTCCTCAGCCATGTATTCATAGTCATAGTCGAACACCAGCGAATTTTTGATGGGAAATCCGCCGCCAATATTCAGTGTGTCGAGTGTGGGTGCAAGGCGTTTGAGTTCTACATACACATTCACACACTTGGTAAGTTCACTCCAATAATAGGCTGAATCCTTTATTCCCGTATTAATAAAGAAGTGCAGCATCTTGAGATTGAAATTCGGATGATTGCGAATATAAAGATTATAGAAGGGCAGGATGTCGTTGTAGCGCACACCCAGCCTTGAAGTGTAAAACTCAAACATCGGTTCTTCTTCGGCCGCAATGCGTAGTCCCAGATTGGCTTTAATGCCCCGTTTGATTTTATATTCGAGCAGTTCTTCTTTATTATCAATTACTGGAATACAGTTGGTAAAGCCTGCATTGATAAGGCGGGAAATATTCTCAATGTATTGCTGGCGTTTGAATCCGTTACAAATTATAAAAGTATCCTGCGATATTTTTTTCTCTTCAAACAGTTGTTCAATAATATGAATATCGAAGGCACTTGAGGTCTCAAGATGCACATTGTTTTTCAGCGCTTCCTCAAGTACATGGGCAAAATGGCTGCTCTTGGTGCAATAGGCATAAAAATACTCTCCCTGATAATCCACTTTCGCCATAGCAACATTGAACATTCGCTTGGCTTTCTGAATTTGCCGGCTGATGCTGGGTACAAAGGAAATACGCAACGGAGTGCCGTATTGTTCTATAATCTGCATCAGGTTAATTTCGTTCCAATACAACTCATTATCAACAACTTTAAACTCTTCCTGTGGAAATTCAAATGTTTGTTCGATAAGGTCAATGTACTTTGTTCTCATTAAATGCTGTTTTCTAAAATCCGGGTGAGTTACTTTTGCTAGTTTTTGCAAATGTAAGACAATTACTTTTTCCTTTGAAAAAAAGTTAGCCAGTTTTAAAAAGAAAAACAGCCAAGTAAATTAATAACGTCTGTCGCAGGTTGCTTGGGACAAATTACTGGCCTGATCCATCCTGATTTTCCAGGAATCAACAAGCTCAAGGCCTGATTGGGCGCAAAAGTCTTCGAGTGCTTTACGTGCAGAATGATAGTCGGGAATTTCGGTGATAATTATTTTTTGCATCCCCGGACCACCAACCACAATTTCAAAAGTTTTTGCAATGTAAGTTCCGGAAATGCTTTCACAGCCCATTGAGTGACATGAGTAGTAATTGCGGAGTTCGGCATAAGTAAAGTTATTATAAGAAATTCTTTTGCCGATTTTAAAACCATAATACCAGATCCATTTACGGATTGTTTTGTCGGAATAATTTACTTCAGCTCCCCGGATTGAGAGTAGAACCGGCACCAATAAAACCACCAGCGGAAGGCCGATGAAAAATGTTTTCGGGAATGTCATTAAAACGATGCCGCCAACGATAAAAATGAAACTCACAAAGTTCCATTCTCCCTGAAGCGTTATTCCTTGTCTGAATGTCTGTTTCAAATTTAAAAAGTAATAATGGGCTCTTGAAATCGTTTGTAAAAATAAGAATTAAAGTGAAATGATGCCGGGAAAGATGAATACAAATGCTTTTGCGAACAATCGTTGCAGAATATTAAAAAACTGTTGTTGATAAGTTTGCACCTAATTAAAATAAGCAATTTGTTATCGAAGTAATTTTATCGTTCAAAATCTTCCACAGATATGAGAAAAACAAGATTTATACTTATGAGCGGACTGTTGTTGCTGCAGTTGGCAGCGATTGGACAGCTGACTCAGGAGTATCGTGACCCCAATGCTATTTATTATTCAGCGAGTGATTTGATGATGAAAGAAAAGTTTGGCGCTGCTCGCGAAGCGTATCAGCAAGTGATTGACTGCATTTCGGATGAGGAAGATCCGATGCGCATTGAGGCTGAATTTCAGGTTGCGCGTTGTTCGTACGAACTACTGAACAATGATGCCAAAGGCAAGCTCCACGCTTTTGTCTCAAGACATCCGGAGAGCAGTTTTGCGCCTGAAGCCGGGTTTTATCTGGGCAGTATTTATTATCGCGACAAGAACTGGAGCAAGGCGGTGAAATCATATGATGCCATCAGCCCGCAAAAATTGTCTGCAGATCAGCAGGCAGAGTATTTTTTCAAAAAGGGATATTCTCATTTCATGAACGACGAAATGCTTCAGGCACGCAGTTGTTTTTTGCAGGTGAAAGATGGTGAAACGCATTGGGCGCCGCCGGCATCGTACTATTATGGCCATTTGAGCTACGTGGAAGGACAGTACGAAGTTGCACTGGCATCATTTAATAAACTGGTGAATGATGAGACATTCGGTGGTGTTGTGCCTTATTATATTGCTCAGATTTATTATCTGCAAAACAAGCACGATGAACTGATTGACTTTGTTCCGCCCATGCTAGAAAATCCGAATGTAAAACGACAGGCCGAAATGGCACGCATGGTTGGTGATGCTTACATCGCCAAGAAAAATCACAAAGCTGCATTGCCTTTTCTTGAGCAGTATGCAGCCAAAACCACAACTCCATTAACCCGCGAAGATCAGTATTTGCTAGGATACACATATTATGTGAACACTGATTATCAGAAAGCGGCCGGTTATTTTTCAAATGTCACTTCCATGGAAGATTCGCTCAATCAGAATGCGAGCTATCATCTTGCTGATTGTTATCTGAAAATGGGAAATAAAAAATATGCGCTCAATTGTTTCAACGATGCCTATCGTCTGAAATTCAATCCAGCTATAACAGAAGATGCTTTATTCAATTTTGCAAGACTGTCGTATGAGCTTGATTTTCATCCATACAATGGAGCCATAAAAGCATTGCAGCAATATCTGAATGATTTCCCAAAATCGCTGCGTGCCGAAGAAGCCCGCGAATTGCTGGTTGAGCTGCTGATGTCAACCGGAAACTACAAGGATGCCATCGTTGTGATTGAAGGAATTAAAATTAAAAATGAGCGCATCTGGTCGGCTTATCAGAAAGTGAATTATTATCATGGCATTGAATTGTTCAATTCCGGAAATTATTCAGGTGCGATTGCACTTTTCAATAAAGCAATCACCTACACATATGACAGGAAAATCCGCGCGGAAGCTTTATTCTGGAAAGGGGAGTCGCACTATCGCAAACAGCAATATGACTCAGCTGCAGTCAGCTATGATATGTTTGTAAAGTACCCGGTATCGCCCGAAATCAATTATTATGCACGCGGATATTACGGGCTGGGATATTCGCAAATGCAGCGAAAAAATTACAAAAATGCAGCATCGAGTCTCGAGTCATATTTCAAATACGGCGAGAAGGATGACAAGGTTTTCAGAAACGACGCAAGTCTTCGTCTGGCCGATTGTTACTATATTCTGAGAGAATACAACCAATCAATCGAGTGGTATGAAAAGTCACTCGCGATGAATGTCGAGAACATGGATTATGCCTTGTTGCAGAAGTCAAAATGCGAAGGAGTGAAAGGCAATTTTTCGGCCAAGCAAAACACATTATCATTGTTGTTTACAAAATATCCAACGTCGCGTTTTTCGGATGATGCCTATTTTGAATCCGGTATTACTTATGAAATACAAAATCAGAATTCACAGGCATTGACATCGTTTGAAAAACTTATTGCTGAATATCCTGAAAGCTCATTGAGGGCCAAGGCCATGCTCAAGAAAGGAAGCCTTTACAGAATTCTTGGACAAAATGATAAAGCCATTGATGCATTTAAGTTGCTTGTGACCGAATACAAAGGCTCTGAGGAATCGAAGCAGGGATGGATGAATCTGAAAGCCATTTATACCGACATGGATCAGATTAACGAATTTGTTGAGCTGGTAAGTTCACAGGGAAGCTCCATATCGCAGATGGAAAAAGACAGCATGATGTATATGGCTGCTGAGAACAAATATCTGGATGGTGATTGTGAAACTTCAGCTGTCGCATTTGGAAAATATATTTCGGAATTTCCGGCAGGTGCTTTTATTCAGAATGCACATTTTTATCGCGCTGAATGTCTGTATGGACAAAAAGATTTTCAGAATGCGCAGACAGGCTATGAGTTTGTAATTTCTCAACCTTTCTCCGCGTTTACTGAAACATCGTTGCTGAAATCTGCCCGCATTTATTTCAATGCAAAGGATTATCCGAAAGCCATCGAAAGATATACCGAGCTTGAAAGAATTACGCAGTCGGTTTCGAACAAACAGGAGGCCCAGCGCAATATAATGTATTCGCAATTCAACAGCGAGTTGTATTACGAGGCCATTGTTTCCGCACAGAAAGTAATTGATGATGCAGCGGTGGCGCCCAAGGATAAAAACGAATCATCGGCCATCATTGCCCGTTCTGCCTATCACCTGAATGATATGCCAAAGGCGCAGTCAGAATTCAGCAAGCTCGTCAAACTGAAATCATCGGAACTTGGTGCCGAGGCCAATTATTATCTTGCATCGATCGAGTATCAGAACGGACGTTATACGGAATCGGAGAAGCTTATTTTTGACCTGATCAACGAATTTGCATCGTTCGAATACTGGGTGGCCAAATCGTTTATTCTGCTCAGCGATGTGTATGTTGGAACCGGAAATTACTATCAGGCAAAATACACATTACAGAGTGTTATCGACAATTATAAAGGCGAGGATCTGGTGAATGAGGCAAGGGCAAAACTCGACGCCATTATAGCGCTTGAAAAACAGAACGAGCAGCAGCTCGACGGAGAAGGTGAACAAATCATTGACGGAAATAATGAATAGTACAATGAAAACAAAAGCATTGATTATCGGAACGGTAGTGTTTATTGGACTGACCGGGAACATTTCGGCACAGAAAGACACATCGAATAGCTATACCGAAAATGTAATGGTGGTTGGCTCCTACGATCCACGCCTCATGGATTTTCCGAAGAAAGAATTCAATCCCGTATTCACCGCTGAAGAAGTGAAAAAGACCGACATGAAATATTCGGTTTTCGCACAACCGATGAAGATTTCTTTTCTGGCAGCGCCCATCAAAGCGGCTAAAATGAGCGGAGAGCCATTTACTGAGTTGTACGGAAATTATATTCGGGTTGGCTTTGGCACTGGTCGTACGCCGTATGGCGAGCTGTTTGTAAACACAAAGCGAAATAAAACAAAGAGTTTCGGGCTGCACATGAAGCACTTTTCAACCAATGGAAAGATTCCTGACTATGGCTTTTCCGGAATGAGCAATAATGAAGTTGATTTATTCGGATCGCGCATTAAATCTAAGAATACGATTTACAGCAAGTTGTTTTTTCATAGCGACATAGTGCATTATTATGGGTTCATGCCCGATTCGCTCATTTCGCCAACGGATCCGAATGTTGTTCTTCTCACAGGTAAAAAAGACATCAAACAGCGCTACAACGACGCGGGGGCAATGATTTCGTTTTACAGCACCCATGCCGACTCGACGCACGTGAATTATAAAACCGACCTGAATTATCATTGCTTCTGGAATATTCACAACGCGACGGAGAATAGCATTGCACTTGATGGCTATCTCGACAAAAGAGTTGGTTGGTTGAAAAAAGTGAGTAAACATCAGGTTGTTGGATTACGGTACGATGTTGAACATTATTTCCAGAATCGTGGATTCATGGCATGGAATGAAGGCCTGGTGAATATTGCTCCATATATAAACACGAATTTCGGACCTGTATTTATTGAGTTTGCTCCGAAGCTGGCCATGGAAACAGACTCCACAGCCGAGGCTTATTTTTTTCCGGAAATCAAGCTTGAACTAAATTTGCTTCCTGGCACACTGAGTGCTTTTGGCGGACTCGATGGCGACCTAAAGTATCATTCTTTCCGATTGCTTGCAAATGAAAATCCATTCATTCATCATTTTGTCAGAAGCGATTATTCCAGAACTACTCAAATGCTATATGGCGGAATCCGTGGTAATATTGCGCATGCTTTTAGTTATTCCATTCAGGCCATAAATCGCAAAATAGAGAACTGTCCTATGTTTGCCATAGACGATTCCATTTCTTATTTAGAGAATCAGATGACGGTTGTTTATGACGAGAAGGTGAACTGGTTCCGCGGCGAATTCAATGGGGCTTTGAATATTGGGAACAAATGGAAAGGATTGCTTATGGTGGCCTATAATCAGGCTGATGCAGTGACCAATGAGAAAGCATATAATATCCCGGATTTCGAGGGAATGATTGGGCTGAGTTATAATCTGGCTGACAAAATTCTGGCCAGCGCCCGTGTGTTTTATATTGGCCAGCGCTATGCAAAGATATCCTATGGTGATATTATGACACTTGGAAGTTTTGCTGCTATTGAACCAGTAAAATTGAATCCTGCCATTGATGCCAATCTCACACTTGAGTATCGTTACTCGAAAGTTTTATCGGCCTATCTTGAATTCAGTAATATTGCTTCGCAGCGCTATATGTTGTGGAATCATTATCCTTCATACCGCTTTCGTTTTATGGGTGGTGTGACGTATTCGTTTTAGTGCATGCGGCGCAAGGTACAAGGCGCAAAGCATAATGCACAACGTATAACGCTCAGGGTGCAATGCATAACGCATTGAGAGATGTTGATTCACTGTCAATACTTCCACAGAGTTTATATTGCAGTATCCTTCGATACTTTTTTTCTTCGTTCCACTTCGAAAAAACACTCAGGATGACTGCGGGTTTAGTATGGACGATGGAATGTCGCGAAGTACCAAACATTCTGTCGGGAGTTTATCCCGCTGCAGGCGGTACACAACAATGATTTGAGACAAGGCGCGGAAACGGAATCGTTGTGGTGCTTTGGTTCTTGCACTTCCCGACTATTCCAGGTCAGCAATACTGCAATGTTGACCAATTCTTGCTGACACTAGAATGTCGGGGCGAATCGCAGCAATTTGCACAAAAAAAAGGACAGCCCTTTCGGACAGCCCTTTCGGTATATACGGATTCTGATTTAGCGGTTAATTATCAGCTTGCCATTTCCGTTGCTGTTATTGCTTCGGAGCGTCCAGTGGTAGAGTCCTGAAGCAAGATCAGCTGTTTCAATCCTGATATTATTTATGCCTGCGGATATGCTCACAGTTGTTTCGCGGACATGTTTTCCGTCGGCGGTAGTAATAGTGAGTACAGCATGTTCAGAAGTGCCTGCCTCGAATTCCAGTCTGGTGAAATCATCAGCGGGGTTGGGGCTGAGTGAAATCTCTGTCAGATTGTTATCGGCAAAACCAACATTTGTGAACAGTGTTACACAACTAGTGTCATTGTAAGCAATGTAGTCATTCGATATGTCGGTATAAGCACACAACTCGAAATCAGGCACTGATACTGGGGTGTAGTTAGCCGGGAAAGTAAATGTAGTTGTATCACCAGATGCAAGTGAACCTGTCCATGTGCCGTTGATTGGCGGCTGACCGGTATTTGCTTTGGCAACAACCGGAATTGAAGTCAGGGTATTTATTCCATAATTGGTGATTTTCACAGTAATCGCTTCCTGTACGCCGGGGGTAAGTGTTCCGGAAGGAGTAACGATTTCAACAACACCAGCATCGATATCGGCCTGTGGAATGATTATTTCAACATTATCGATAGCCCAGCCATCGCCGTTTGTTCCAACCATATTTGAGTAGAAGATAAAGCGGAACTGAGTTTCGAAAGGATTGAAGTTGAGGAATGATAAATCGATGGATGATTGTACCCAACCGCCTGAGTGACCACTCCAGCCAAATCCGGTATAAACAGGCGACGGTGCCCAGTTGGTTCCTGAAGGATCATTGAGTACACCCAGATTATTCCATGTTGTTCCACCATTGGCTGTGTATTGGATATATCCGCCGTCAGCGGCATCGGTATCGTACCAGTGCCAGAAACTCAACTGCGCATTGTAAGCATGGAGGAACGAGAAAACAGGTGAATACAGAACGATGTTCTGGCTATTACCATGAATCCCGTCGATGTTGGTTTTCCATGCCATATCAGGACTGTATGCGCTGTCGATAACCGTTCCGGCAGGAATTCCGAATTCCCATCCGTTGTAAGTAATATTGGCACCCCAATAATCATTGGCCTCGAAATCTTCAGCATATGGAATGTTGAGTGTTGGTATGCCTTTATACATAGTAGAAACAGTATCATTGGAAAGATTACCGTCAGCGGCAATACTTACAAATGCTTCCAGTGTATTCCATCCTGTTTGAGGAGCAAAGAGCGTTGTAAATTCAACATCGGTAGATGTACCTGAAGTCAGCGAGCCTGTCCATGGCTGTGTTTGAATAATCACGCCATTCAGTTTGTAAGTTATGTTGAAAGATGATGCAGTATTGGCTCCGAAATTAAATATGCGGACTTTCACTGTATCGCTCTCTGAGGTGAGACCGAAGTCGTTGGTTGGCTTTAGGAGGTGAGTAATACCAAGGTTGACATTCAAAGGAACAAACTCATCAGCACCAATATCCGGAGATGAAGCG
Organism: Bacteroidetes bacterium GWF2_43_63; assembly: GCA_001769275.1. Taxonomy (NCBI): domain Bacteria; kingdom Pseudomonadati; phylum Bacteroidota; species Bacteroidetes bacterium GWF2_43_63. The sequence goes on from MEOQ01000040.1 coordinate 228,788, forward strand.
TGGCGCGCATCTCCATCAATGTCGGTTGTTATTCCGGCAATTGGTAATGCTGCAGCATTCAGCGATGCAAGGAACACATGGAGATCAGAGTTGCTGAAGAAAAGCGGATTGAAGCTGACCGAGTGTGCATCAAGCGACGAAGCGGTCTTCCATGCAGCAAGGTCGGTGCGGTTAGCCGAATAATACCCCAGCACCGAACCTCCTGTGTAAAGCAGGTTGTTATCGCTGGCCGTAACCGCAGTTGTGGAACTGAAATACATTGCAAAACCAGATCCTGTATTTGCGATTATATTATTGAACAATGAATTGTTCGCACCACCTGAAACATAGAATGCCCGCGATGTCCCAAAATTATCGTACACGTTAATGCTGTTGAAAACAAAGTTCTGATAGTTGCAGGACGACATGTAAACACCATATGATATTGAGCTATTATTTCCGCGAATTGAAACAAAATTGTTTACAACAGATCCCGGATTTGATGTTGTTCCATCGTTGTAATACAAATACAGGCCGTATCCGTCCATGTTTGCCGGAAGGATGATTTTGTTTTTCTCAATCAGCATTGCATTGTCTAAGTAACCAGTGTACAAGCCATAAATGGCAGAATATGTCAATGTGTCGGTGTAAATGTAGTTTTGCGAGATTACAGGTGCATTCATATAATAAATACGCATGCCGTAGTTTGCGAAACCTGTAACGGTGTTTCCACTGATGAGTGTTCCATTTTGCAGCGCTGTAGATGTACCGTAAATATACATTCCGTAAGAACCATTATGAATGGTGTTGTTTACGACAGTCAATGAGTCGTCGTTTCCGGCCGCATCGTAAATACCAACAATATTAGTTGTACTGGTACTCACATCGGGCATGTGAATGACGTTGCCGCTCAGTGTCAGGTTATTATTTTCGTTAATCAAGGTTATTCCTCTGACGAAAGGATGAGCAGTTCCATTGATTGTCATGTTCTGCCAGGTAACATAGTCTGTATTGTTGAACTGAACAATTGACAGATCGCTATTGAGGATTGTCGGGAGCAAAACCACATCTGTGGCAAGACCAGTCTGAGAGCGGAAAGTAACCGTATTGACCGCACTAGCTCCGGGGATAAAACCAACAACCACATTTTCTTCGTAGGTACCCGGAAGCACATCAAAGATTACAAGGCTGTCAATGCCGCAGGATTCAATAATGAGGATGGCCTCGTTGAAACTGGCATAGTCACCAGTTGAGCCAATGGTATAATTTCCGGCTAGTGGTCCTTCGCAAGCAACAACTGTGAATTCAGTTGTATCATTGAAATAGTTCAAGTCCGTTGTGTTGTTTGGCATGCTGGTCCAGGCCTTAAAGGTAGAAATACCGGGTGAGAGCATCAGATTGGCAAGCAGCACTGAGTCTTCGCTTTGTGCGAAAGCAAGTGAGCCAGACCATGGGTTTGTCGTTTGAGGCAGGTTGTTCCATGTCCACTCTATTTGAGCTGTATCGAGAACAGCGCTACCATAATTTGTGATGGTGACACTGATGTCGTTCAGTCCGGCACTGGTAATAATTGTAGGCTGATCGAATGCCGAAATTCCGGCATCGGTTAGCAATGGTGAATATTCATCGGCTCCGATATCTGGAGTTGAAGCATCTCTGGCGTCTCCATCAATATCTGTTGTAATTGAAGCTACAGGCGTTGCCAGACCCATGAGTGAGAAATCTACAATATGCAGATTTTGTTCACTGTAGAAATTTGGCATAAGCGATACTGAATGAGCATCCATAGCGGAAGCGGCTTGCCATGCTGCGAGGTTTGTTCTGGCTGCCGTGAAATAGCCGAGAGTTGCACCGTTGGTGTAGAGGTTGTTGTAGTCGGAACTGCTTAAAACAGATGTTCCAGCGTAAATAGCACGGCCTTCGCCGTTGTTTACAAGGTTATTATTCAACAACCTGAAATTGCTGCCTGAACTCATGTATAACGCGTTGCTGCTTGTTGAAGCATTGCGTACATAAATAGTGTTATAGTTCAAATCGAGGTAGCTGGCTGTACTGAAATACATTCCATGGAAAGTAGAGGATGAAGAAACCGATGAAGCAACACTTATCATATTGTTATACACTGGTGCTCTTGACGTGGCTGAGTTTACAACATAAGGCATGTAAACACCATAGGCACTCGACACGGGTGTTAATGTTATCATGTTGTCCGAAAGTGTTCTGAGTGAATCGGAATAGTAGGCATAGATACCATAAAGCGAAGTATAAGTTCCTGACTCAGGCGCACTGGTGATTAGGTTTCCGTCAATATACAGATCAGTCGAATAGTAGGAGTAGATTCCGTAGTATGAGAAATTGTTTATGCTGTTGTTTATGACTTTCACACCCATTTCACGGTCGGCTGTTCCAACTCCCCTGACATAAATGCCACTCGTTCCATTGTTTATGGTATTTCCATCGAATATTGTATTGTGGTTCAGATTACCGCCCGAATATACAACAGAATAAGATGTAGAAGTGGATGAATTTATCACACCATTCAGCACATTGTTTCGAATAATTACAGAATCACTATTCCCGGTGAATTCAATCACGTGACCCAGCGCAGTCCCAGAGTTGGTCAGCGTCATGTCTTCGAAAGTCAGATACTCGATGCCATTCACATTCAAAACGTAGTTTGCTGTAGAAACTACCGGCGCAAAAGTGATGACGACATCGGCAGGATTTCCGGTGGCCGAAGTAAATGTAATTCTGCTTCCCGGGCCGGTTCCCTCGACAGGGCCGAGCGAAATTTGCTCGTTGTAAAAACCACTTGCTACTTCGAAAGTTACATTGCTGCTAATTCCGCCGCAATAGAGTGCTTCGATGACAGACGTAAATGAGGTGAAGTTTGATGTTGAAACCGGCAATGCTGGATTGATTGAATATGTTCCAGCCAGCACTGAGCACAGTGTGCTTGTTTCAGTGGCATCATTCAACTGCAGGTCATCAGTAACGCTGTTTACCGAATTAATATATGCAAACAACGTTGTGTAGGTCGAGAAGGCAAACTGCGTGGTGAATGTAATTGTATCCGATTCGTTGCTCAACAGATTAAGACCTGTAAAGCTTTCGGTGACCGGAGTAATACCATCTGTGTAGGTGATGGAGAGTTCTGTAATAGGCGTTGTTTTAGTATTTGTTACAATCACCTCAACAGGATAACTGCCGGGAGTCACAGGCTTCAGCGGACCCAGCCAGACAATAGCTGCGTCTAAACCTGTCGGTGTGAACTCATCAGCGCCGATGTCGGAAGAAATACTACGGACTTCGTTGTCGATATCAACATTTACGGAAGCCATAGGAGCAGCAGTACCGTTAAGCATTGGGTTTGCGATGTGCAAATCCATCCAGCCCGCGTACTGCGGATTGGTACTGATACTATTCGGCTCGAAGCCGGCAGCCTGCCATGCAGCCATTGTAGCATATGTTGTAGTGTTGGCATAACCGTAAGTACCGGTTGTATAGATGGCGTTGTAATCAAAAACTGTTGGATTGGCAAGCAGATAATATACCTGTGCATTTCCAGAAGCATAAAAGATATTGTTCATTACAGTGTCGGCCTTAAAGGCTGCTGCGGTATAAAACAATCTGGAAGTTGTTCCGCCGGTGACCATGTGGTGTATGCTGTTGTGAGCAATATTGATGTTGGTTCCCGAGCTGCCGTAGATTCCATACATAGTCCCGGTGCCACGCGCAATGGTAATGAAGTTGTTCGTAATCAGAACCGGGTTGCCTGTGTTGCCTGTAATGCTGGTCAGGTAAATTCCATACGACGTAGCTGTTCCGCCTGAAGCCACATTATTTCCGGTTATGCTTGATGATCCGGTTATATAGCCCATATACAAACCGTAGTTGGTAGTGTACGCATAGGTGGAATCAAACTCGACTTTATTGCCTGAAAAAGTGAGATCGCGCTGGTAGTAACTATACACACCATAATAACTGTAACCGTCAAAATTGTTATTCTGAAGAATATTGCCGGTTTCAGGTGCGGTCGAAGAAGGTCCGTAGAGTCGGATACCATAGGATCCGCCAGTGATCAGGTTATTTGAAATCTCATTATAGCTGTCATCCGAAGCTGCACTATAAATAACAGCATAATTGACTGAAGAACTATTTATTTGTGCACCAATCAACTCGCAGTTTTTAATATCAACATGATTGGTTCCGGCAAAATTAATTACAGTTGCGTAGGTAGCTCCTGTAGCCGACATTGTGAGATTCTGAAAAGTTGTGTACGATACATTCGTCAACTTCACAACATAGTTGTCTGCGCTGGTTGAAGATGCGTAGTGGATAACTACATCGGAGCTGTCACCAGTCGAAGACTGGAAAGTAATCGTGTTAACAGCAGTTGCTCCGAAAACATTTTCAAGCGAAATCTGTTCATTATAGGTGCCTGGAAGTACGTTAAATACTACAGGACCACAAACTCCTTTTGTATTCAGGTCGGTTGCTGCTGCCTGCAGGGTAGTATAATCACCGGTCACGCCAATGGTGAAAGTTCCAGCCAGTGCAGCTGAAAACGATGTTTGTATGGTGTCATTTTCCGGATGGTCGTCGGATGTTCCATTTACCGATGTTACCCAGGCAACAATATTTTGGGTTGTTGCATTAACTGTCACCGTTCCAATGTTCACAATGGTGTCCTCATTCGAAATCAGGGTGCCTCCGAAGGTGAACGGTGTTTGTGGAACGCCGTCAAGAGTCCAGTTGAAAACAGAGGCTGTAATTGGATTTAAACCATTGTTGTAGAAATGAACCAAAACATTACTTGTTCCTGCACATTCAAAATACGGAGAAGTAAATGCAAGCATTTCAATCTCGTTGTATAAAGGCGAATATTCGTCTGCTCCAATATCCGGAGTAGCTCCATCGCGCATCTGACCATCGATATCGTCGGTCACTAATGCAATGGGCGTTCCCAGATTATTGAATGGAGCATCAAAAGTATGAAGGTCAAATGTGGAGAGATAGTTAGGATCCATTGAAACAGAGTTCGCATCAAACCCGCTGGCAGCCTGCCAGTCGGCAAGAGTGGCACGGGCAGCTGAATTGAAGTAACCAACGTTAATCCCGTTGGTAAACAAGTTATTGTAATCACTGGCGATGATGCCCGCTACCGGGGTGGAATAGATTGCGTAGCCGGTTGCTTCATTAACAAAACTGTTGTTGGCGAGAATAATATTACCACCGTAATACTGATCAAAAGCTCTTCCTCCGGAACTGTTTACCAGCACTGAGTTGTGATAGTACTGTGTGTAGTTATTGTAATAAGCTCTGATCCCGTAAACCGTTCCGGTTGCTGAAACCGAAGTTGCAGTGATCATGTTGTTGGCAATCAGGTTCTGACTGCCGGCAAATCCGTCGTTGTAATAGGAATACAATCCATACACAGTTGAGGTTCCACGCAGTTTCGCAGTGTTTTTTGTAAAGGTGAGCGTATCGGAATATCCAATATAATAACCATATAATGTGGAATAGGTTGTACCACTTGTTTGATTCAATGTATTGTCCGAAATAACACTTGAGCCTGTGTAATAAACATACATTCCATAATAACCGAAATCGTTGAGTGTATTGCCGGTTATAACGCTTCCGTTTTCAAGAAAAGTAGAACTGGAGCCATACCAGTAAATACCACGCGAGCCGTTGTTGATAATGTTGTTTGAAAGCGTATTGTAATGATCAAGACCAGTTTTATTATTTACAACATACGTGTTGGTTGAAGAAGTAATGTCTGTTATTCCTGTCAGTACGCAATGGTCAACGGTGTTGTAGTTGGCACCACCTGAAATGACCACAACACCAGCATAGGTAGAACCGGTGTTGGTGAGACTCAGGTTTTTCAGACTGACGTAATCAGCTCCGTTGAACCAGAAAACAAAATTGTCATTTGCATTGACAGAAGCATAGGTAACACTTACATCAGCCGCGTTTCCGGATGCAGACTGGAATGTAATGGTGTTTGTTGCAGAGCAGCCACTAATTTCCGTCAGCGAAATGCTTTCATTATAGATTCCCGATTGAATATTGAAAACTACGGAAGAACAGATTCCACGGCTCATCAGATCGTTTGCTGCCGCTGAAATAGTCCCATAATCACCCGTTGCACCAATGGTGTAGGTTCCCCCAAGCGAGGTTCTGAATCCAACAACCGAAAGTGTGTCGTTGCTGGTATTCTGATCAGGTACACCGTTGATGGTGTTAACCATAAATTCCAGATCGTAGGTCACTGCGGGCAGAAAGGTATATGTGCCTAAAGTTACCTGAGCAAATGAGCCCTGGGCAAGTGGTCCGCTGAATGAGAAAGGAGTCTGTGAAACACCGTTTACTTTCCATGCAATTTCAGAAGAGGTAAGTGTGGCTGAACCGATATTTTTTATTTGAATCGTTACATTTTCTGCAGCTCCACCACAAGTGGATGCAGGTGCTGTCATTTGAACAATGGCCATGTCGTTTGTCATCAGATCAAATTCATCAGCACCAATATCGGGTGTTGTTGCATTGCGTGCCTGTCCATCAATATCTGTTGTGATGACTGCGATGGGTGTTCCCGCATTGCTCAGTCCGGCTGCGTAGGTGTGCAGGTCGGTTGGTGAATTAAATGAAGGATCAACTGAGACTGAATTGAGGTCTTTGCCGCTGGAAGCCTGAAGTGCCGCCAGATCAGCCCGGGCAGCTGTCCAATATGCCAGCGTTGCCCCGGTGGTATACAAATCGTTGTAATTACTGGTCAATACAGCAGCGATGGTACCGATATAATAGGCATGGCCGCCGCCCTGATTGGCAAAAATATTATCTATAATATTGTAATTTGTACCACCTGTAAGATAAAACGCCCGCGAGGTAGTTGCATTATTGATTACGTTTACTGAGTTGGCATATACATTAAGGAAAGTGTTGGTCCCCATATACATTCCATACGTCGTGCCGGTGTTTCCGGCGCGTCCGGCAACAAAAAAGTTATTGGCAACAATTCCTTCCGATCCTGCAGCTGCATCCATATAGTACGCATACAATGCATAGTTGGCGGCAGAACCACTGGCAATAACTTTATTTCCTGTTAGTGTTCCGAAATCGAAATAGTAGGGTCTGAGGCTGTATACGGATGAGTATGCTACGGTCCCATCGGCGGAAATAATAGTATTGTTTCGTATGATGCCATGTGTGTGATAATATGCATTGATTCCGTAATATGAGAAGCCGGAAACAGTGCAGTTTTCAACCAGCAAATTGGTATCGATGGTTGTACTTGAATTGTAGAGGTACATACCATATGAACCATTCAACACATCGCAATTACGGAAAGTCATATTGCTGTCCAGACTACTGGCATTGTAAACAACAGCGTTATTAGTCGAACTACCGGCTGCTGTTACAGGGCTCTCAAAGGTCATTCCGTCGAAAGTAAGACGATTGGTGCTTCCGGTAATATCAAGAACGCGGGAGTAGGTTCCGCCTGTTGACTGCATGGTGAAATCGCTGAAAATCATATTATCAGCACCAATAATTCTTGTCACGTAGTTATTTCCAGTTGCATCAGCCGTGTACTTCATTACAACATCGGCGGCATTGCCGGTCGAAGAAGTAAAGGTTATCGTATTTACGGCTGAAGATCCGTTGACTGAATAAATTTCAATTTGTTCTTCATATTCACCCGGTGCAATTTCGAAAACCACCGGAGCTGAAATACCGCAGAGCTGTAGCACTTCGCTTGCCTGGGAAATGCTCAAAAAATCATTTCCTGGAGCACCCACAGTAAAGGTTCCCGCAAGTCCGGTACCGCAAACAAACACTGGCGCATCTAAGGTATCGTTGCCGTTGAGTGTATCTGCAACACCATTGGGATTGGATGTAAATACACGAATATTGGTAACGCCAACGGAGAAATCATAGCTGCCAAGTGTTATAGCTGCTGAAGTGTCAAGACTGAGTGTTGGTATAGAGTACAGCAATGGAGTTTGAGTAACACCATCGATGCTCCAGTTAATAGTTACATTATTTAATACTGAAGCACCCATATTTGCAATCCGGACTTTTACATCCTGAAGGCCTGTTGATGCAGGGCTGGTTGGTTCGGAAAGTTCAACGGCTGCAGCATCAATTGGAGCAAGATCATAAATCTGAATATCATCGAGTGCCATATCGCCGTTACCGCCTGATCCGCGGATGGCTCTGAATCTAATTTGAGTTACACTCTTATAAGGTGCCAGGTCAACAAGCACATAAGAATACGGATCGGTGTTGTCAGTCTGTTGCTGGCCTATAAAAGCCGGAACAATATCCGTATACCATTGATTTCCGTACCAGATATCGACATGCAATTCGCCCATGGCGCTGCCATAGCGATGGTACCAAAACGACATTACAGGATGGGTGAGGTCTGTGATATCAATACAGGGACTGAAGAGAAAAGCTGAGTCACCTGCAGTTCCACTCGTTGCTTCGGTGAACAAATATATTCCGGATGCAGTTCCCAATGTGTGATCAACTGCAGGACCGGTTGTAGACGTTGTTGGTGTACCTCCGGCATCGACAACCCACATATAGCCCGATGAAGGAGATGCTGCCCATCCATTGTCAAATACGCCGGGAACACCGACGGTGAAAGATTCCATCGTTTCCAGATATGGGAATGCCGTTAATGGAGTTGTACAGCCGGCAGGAGGAGGAGATTCTTTAACAATGAACTGAATATCATCGATGGCTGGATATACGGCAGAATTTGAAGTCAGCGCTGAGTCTGTGGCATAAATGTAATAATTGATACTGTCAGACAGGTTTGCAGCAGGAATGACTGCCTGAAACTGGTTTGAACCGGCTGCAAGCATGGTGAGTGTGTCGGGAAAGCCATCGTTGACCGTATAAATAAGAAGGGCCGTATCAACACCGCTGGCATCAGCAATGATGGCATTAACGGTAAATGGTCCGGTATGATAAACGGTGTCAACCGGGTAGGGAGGAATCATGGTAATAACCGGAGCATCCATTTCATCGATAGCCATGTTGACAGAAATATTGTCGAGTGCCCAGCCATAATTTAAGTTGGGTCCATTGTTATTAAGATCCGACAATTTAAAACGGATCATAACACTGGCCTGATTTCCGACCAATGCGCTGATATCAAATTTTTCGTGTTTCCACCACGTATTGGTGGGCACTGCTGAAGGGCTTGCAGGCATCCATGTTGAAACATAAGAGTTTGCTGTGAATTTATTGCTGACCATGACGCCACTGCCCTGATAATAGGCGCTTGAAACAACAGTCCATGTGGCGCCATTGTTGGTCGAATACTCAACAAATCCGCCATCAAAGAATTCGATTTTACAAATCTGGTCAAATTCAAGAGTTACCATGAAGTTTCCCAGCGTGCTGAAGGCGGGGGTAGTGAGATAGGTGGATGATGCCATAGTAACAATGGCAGTGTCGGAATATGCGCCGTCAGCATGAAGATATGTCGATCGGGCCCAGTTGCCAGCACCTGAACTTGTTACTGAAAGGGGCAGTGTCTCAAAGTTTTCGGAGAAAACAATCGTTTGAGATTGAGCCGATAAAAAGCTCAAAAGCATCCCCAAAATCAAAATTGTAATTTTAGCTTTCATGTTTATGTTGTTTAGCCTTTTCCATAAGAATTTGATTTACGAATTTACGATTTTTAACACCCGTTTTTTTCAACATTATAAGTGTATTTAGGAAATTAACAACTTTGAAGCTTATTGGATGCTTAACGCACTGTGTTAAGTAACGGAATATCAGGTGTTAAAGAGCGAATTGTTTGAAAAACCGATTTTTTATTATATCTGAAAAAAACACTTATTTACATAAATAAATGGCATGTACGGCCGGAAAAACACATCTTTTGTTAGAGATGTGGTTTCATATGCGACAAAATGGATCAATGTTTAGCTTAAGCGACATAAATTGCGAATGCATGGTTTACAGAAATTCGAAATTTTTATTGAATTAATTAATTTAAGTAATCATTGTTGTTATTGTGTAATGAAAATTGGCAGAGATTATTCATGCAGTATGTCATTTTTACGAAAAACAGCAAATAAATATTTCTAAATTTGCGTATGATATTTCAGCAAAAAATCAAGATAATAATTCTTCTATTTCTGGCTGTTCTCAATTGGCCGGGAATTTCACACGCACAGCATCAAAACTCCAAATTGCCTGAATCGCTGAAAAGTGTTAGCGATCTGCTGGACTCTGCTGCTTTGTATGCAGAAAATAATCCTAAAAAAGCTGAGCCTTTTGCCATTGAAGCATACAAGCTTTCTGAAATTGAAAATGATACGGTTGGAATGTCCGAAGCATTGCGGCTCTTTGGAGTTGGAAGTCAGTTTCTGCATGATGAAGACACCACGACAAATGCGTTTTTAAGATCGATTGAGTTGGCTGGGAATACATTTCCTTGCCAGCGAGCAAAAAGCATACTTGCCTATGCTGATTTTCTCCGAAAAGGTGAAGGTGCCGAAAAGGCTTTGAAACTACTTACTCCAAATGCGGGCAAACTCTTTTCGTGTGGCCAGGTGAAAGATTTCATGTATAATGTTTATGTAATTGGGTTGACCTATGAAAAGCTGGGGCAGGATACAAATGCTGTATTTGCTTTCAATACATTACTGAATATAGCTGTAAATCAACAAGACTATTTTTTCCAGTTTAAGGCATACAACAGCCTACTCATTGTGTTTCTAAAGCTCAACAAAAATCCGGAATATCTTTTTCAGGCCATGATGATTGCGGCTGATAAGAGCAAAAATCCGGACTTTCAGGCGGTTGGCTGGAACAATATGGCAAAATTCTATATAAAGAGTGGTGACACAACGAGAGCCGAATATTGTTTTGATAAATCGATTATTAAATCGCTGGAGACCAGAAATGACGAGAATATTGCACATATTAGTCTGAACATCAGCATGCATTATATCCGGCGCGGCAATTACCAGAAAGCCATCCCCTTATTTCGGATGGCGGAGGAGCGAAAACAATACATAATCCAGGATAACTGGCTTGGGGTTTTCGATGGAATAAAAGCGAAAATTCAGATGCATCAGGGCAATTATGCGGAAGCGGAGGAAAATATTCTGAGTTCACTTTCCCATTTTGAAACAGTGAACAACTATCAAATGCTCATTGAATTCAACAGCTTTGCCGCAGAGATTTTCAGCGCACTGGGGAAATACGACCGTGCCTATTTTTATCAGTCACAAGTATTGAAATACAGGGATTTGTTCAGGTCGAAAGCCGGAGATTCTGTTGAAAACAATTTGTATTATAAGGTTTTACTTGATCTTGAACAAACGAAGGCAAAAACCATTGTTCTGGAAAATGAAAATCTTGTAAAACAGCGACGTATTTTCTTTTTGTTGATTTCTGTTGCGATCATAGTTCTATTGTTGGCAATACTGTTTATCTATTTTTCTTCGAATCGCTATCGCCGGCGCATTCTGCATTCGGAGCAGCAAAAAGAAACTTTGCTTGCCGCCCGTATCAGGCTAACAGCTGAATTGAATACAAAAAACAAGGAAATCGCCAGTTTCGTTCTTAATCAGGCCATGGTGAACGAAACGGCTGGAGATGTTATAACTCAGATGCGCCAACTTGGGAGTAAGAGTCCGCGTGAGACGCAGAAGAAACTGTATGAGCTTGCTTCGCAATTGTCAACTTCGCAGAATAAAAACATCTGGAAAGAATTCGACCATTATTTTTCGCTTGTGAATCCCGATTTCTTTTCAAAGCTTACGCAAGCTCACACAGGACTCACATCGCGCGATTTGCGCTATTGTGCGCTCATCAGCCTGCAGTTGAGCTCTAAGGAAATGGCGTTGATTACCGGAATGACACTTCAAAGCATTCATGTGCTTCGTTCGAGATTACGTCAAAAACTTGCCGTTGACCGCGACGAAGATCTTGGAGTCTATTTGTCACAATACTCCGATGCGCAGGTGAAATAAGCAAAAAAAAGGCTGTCGTATCCGACAGCCCTCTAAACAACCAAATTATTTCACCAGGGTAACTCTACCCCAGAATTTTCTCCAAAGCTTATCGGCATATTGTACTTCAATGAAGTAGGTATAAACACCAGGGTGAGCAAAATCTCCATTGTATTTGCCATCCCAGCCTGTATAAAAATCACTGGATTCGAACATAATCTTGCCCCAACGATCGTAGATACGCATAGTAAAAGTATTGTCGCCCATTCCGGCGCCAATGCCTGATGGCACGAAAATATCGTTTAACCCATCTTCGTTATAGGGCGAAAACGCATTGGGTACGTAAAACGCGATATCCTGAAAAACACTGATGATTGTATATGCAGAATCAGCGCAAAAACCATTGTCCACAACCATCCAGACAATGTATTCACCAGTGGCTCCATATGAGTGAGAAGGATTAGGCAGGTTAGAATAATTGGTGTAAGAGCTTGGTTCACCGAAGTCCCAGTACCAATTCGAAGCACCAGTTGACATATCTGTAAATCCGACCATGGGATTCATGAGATTCAGTGTTGTGGAGTCCGGCTTAAATGCTGCAAGGGGCACATCGTAGGCGGTAATTAAACCGGGAAAAACAATGGAGCCCGGACAACCGTGAACTGAAACAACATTGAGAGAAATATCGTACTGGCCGGAATTCGAAAATACATGAATGGGCGAGTCAGCGTTGCTGGTGTTTTGCGCACCTGATGCAGGATCGCCGAAATTCCATTCATAAGCATTTGCATTTGGTGTGATGCTGGGGTTGAAATCCACAACAAGCGGAATGCAGCCTTTTTCAGGAACAGGAGATACCGTGATTGCAGGCGTAGGGAAAATATCGATGGTAACAGAAGAAGAACCAGTACATCCAAGCGTGCTTGTCCCTGTTACAACATAGGTAGTTGTTGTTTCAGGTGTTGCAATAACAGAAGCAGTGCTGTCGGAGTTGAGTGTTGGATCGCTGGCCCAGGCATAGGTCGCTCCGCCCGACGCTGTGAGTGTTACACTGCTGTCGGGGCATACCGATGCATTGGGTGATGAAACCGTAACAATTATATTCGAATTTACAGTAACAGTTTGAGTCTCTGTATTGGTACAGAATCCATCAGTGCTGGTCAACGTTATTGTATAGGTGCCGGCAGTAGGCCATGTAACTTCGTAAGGACCTGAGCCCGAGCCGGAAACAACAGTGCCGCCATTGAAGTTGTATGCATATGTTACAGTTGCGCTGTTGGTGCCTGTAAAATTAATTGTTGAAGGATAGTTAATACAAACCGGGGATTCAGCCACAAAATCAGCTGAAGGAGTTGGGATCACATTAACGTTTAAAGTATCAGTAAAATAATTACCCAACGAATCGAAAATAAATATGATGTATTCAGTGGTATCGGTTGGGGTAACTGTTTGTGTAAGTGTGTTGGTGGGGCCGTTCGACCAGAAAATATTCTGGGATTGGGGGCAAACGATTTGTACTTCATCAACTCCCCAATGGTCGTAATAATTTGTTGAAGTTGTATCCTGATACCATCTGATTTTAGTTGCAGAGCTAAATGCAACAGAAGGAACAGCCATTTGATATTGGTTCCATGTGTACAACGGACCTGAAGCAGAACTACTTGGTGTCCAGTATTGTATGTCATTCCATGATGAATAAGGTGGAAGCGAATACTGTAGATGCACTCCTTCCAGTGGTAAATCGGGGTCTTCGCAATCGGTTGTGTTTTCATCAGCGGCATACCTCATTTGCCATGACAAATTACATCCATTAAAAAGTTGAAATGGAACAGTTTCAAGAGATCGGGGCATACTTACAAAGTGGCCTATCCAGCAGTGAATTCCAGAACCAGGCAACCCTGGCCCACAAGGATTTGTGAACATTGGGTTCGCATTCGAACTCCAGCCGGAACCAATAGTCCCTGTATTGAATGAATTATTCATCAGGTAGCTGCATGTAGCGAAAGCCTCAAGGTTTACAGATTGCCCTAAGCAAATTGTTGTATCTGCGGAGGGAGATGTAAACTCGGCAAAGCATTGGGATTTTGCCTCATGAGAACTGAAAACCATCAGCAAAATCGATAGTAGCGCAAAAAGAATATTATTTTTCATATCGACTGATGTTAATGTTGATTAGCTCAAACTTTGTCATTTCTGGTTTGTCATCATAGTTTAAAAAACGGCTGAAAAACATTAAAGCAGAATAATATCCGGATTTGTTGTCACAAGATCCTTCGAGCAATTCGCCTCCCATTAGCACAATCTGGTGATTATTTTCGGGGCGAACCGGTAAGCGTGTCCATAATTCAGCATTATACCATAATAGCAAATCCCACGAAATTGTCAAATCGTATTGCGTTGTGTTGATGATTTTCAGGAGAATCATTTCCTGAAAAATACCATCCTGTGGCCGGTTGCAATCAGATTTTTTAACGTATATAAGTATTCCGTTCTGGTCATGCATCTGCTGCCATTCAGTAGTCAGTTTTTCGTAGTTCGCGGACAAAGAATTGGTAGAAGCATTCTGGCTATAACTCAAGAGAGGAACTAGGAAAAATGCAAGCAATAACGTTCTCATATTTAAGCTTTTTGCAAATTTAATCATTTTTTGACCTTTTTCCTATAGCCACTGATTATTATCACTTAATATAACATAACAACAGCAGCTATTTATCACGGAAACAGAACTTTGACTGCCTAAGTGAGTGAAAAGTCAAAACAGGTACGTGCAATAAGTTATTTCAGCGGATTGTATTTTTGACAAGAGGGTTTGCATTCTTTTCACTACATAATGAGGAGACAGATATAGTTTTAGAAATTTGCTACATAATGTCAAGCTATTTAATATCTGTCAAAAAAAACACTGAAGACAAAAACAACATTCTATTCCCGCCGCGGCGGGATAAACTCCCGTAAGCGACGCAAGAGCTGTCGGTCATGGAACTCTGCCAGCGGGCGGACAAGCTGTTGTTTTTGTAGTTGTTACGACGGTTCCATGTTTCGGCCTGTTTAGAAAACCCTCAAAGAGTTCGGAATTCTTCAAGGGTTAATTGTGGCCGAAACGGTGGAATGTCGTAACAATGAACTATTTTTAGACAATCACTTATAAAACAGCGTAATTTTTTTTGTACTTTTACGTTTGGAATACGTGTCCGGATTTTGATGTCATGAAAAAGTTTTTCTCATCATTACTTTTGCTTACTCTGTTTTGCAGCTCAGCGTTTTCAATGAATGTGAAATCGCTGGAATTGTCTTATGAAAACATCTCACAGCTAACTTACAGGGGCAACATTATCTTTTATCTGTACGATCCCAGTCCGGTAGATTCCATAGTTGAGATTTTCTGGGGCGACAGCACTTATTCTTTTCTGACTCCTTCGTCGGTAACTGATTTGCCGGGTGAGCTGAAAAAAGTTGTTTACTCCGGGACGCACACCTATTCCGGTCCTGCTACATTTACTATGTTTGTTTCCTACAAGGTAAGGAGCCTTAATGTGATTAATGTACCAATGTCGATAATCACCGATATTTATGTCGAAGCTCAACTGGTGGTCAGTCCATTCCTTGCAGGTCAGAAATCACCCGTTTTTCTTGAAAAACCAAAATTGAATGTTTGCAGAGCTACCTCCAATGTTATTGATTTTTCAACATATGATGCCGATGGCGACCATCTTGTTTATTCTTTGATTCCATGTCGTGGCGAATTTGGCGACCCCATTACCGGATACTATTATCCGACTTCATCATCGCAATTCTCAGTTGACCCGCAAACGGGCTGGCTTACCTGGAATTCTCCGACCGTAAAAGGTTTTTTCAATTACGCCGTCAAAGTTTCGAAATACCGCAATGGCGTTTTTCTGGGCTCCGTCATGCGTGATGTATTGGCAAATGTGATTGATTGTCAGATGGATTCCCCGGTTTTGACAGCTCCTTCCGACACATGTCTTATAGCCGGTACTTCTTATCATAATACAGTTACAGCCACTTACACCGGCATTGACACCATTTCGCTCACAGCCACAGGTTCGCCGCTTTTACAGGCTTCAAATCCAGCCACATTTCCACAGCCGGTGCGCGATCGCGACACCGTTACTTCTGATTTCGACTGGCAGGTTTCGTGCGAGCATGTGCGACCTCAGCCTTACAGCATGATTTTTCGTGCAGAACTCGAAGATAGCTTAAGCAACTGTGATTGCTCTTATGATTTTAATTCCGGGCAATTAACGCCATTCTATTCCAACGTATCGGTCATGTTCAATAATCCCTGTGGAAACGGATGGGATGGTTCGACTTATCTCTGGTTTGGGCCGGATTCTACTGCGCCGCGCTATCTCGCAACGCCCTCATTGGATATTAGTGCCGGTAATTACATGATCGTTTTTGATATGCGTTTCAGCGACCATACCGGAAATCCAGGAACAAACTGCGAAGGTCCCGACGAACCTGATGAAGGAATCTATCTGCAATATAGTTTGAGTGGTCTGGGCGGTCCGTGGGTAACAATGGCTTACTGGGATCCAAGCTTGTCGCCGGGCGAGGGTGGACATGTAGCGAATCTGATTGACTGGAATAATTATTCGGTTGTGGCTCCTGATGCTTCGTTGTCGCCAAATACACGATTTCGCTGGAGACAAGAGTCAGCCACCGGAAAAGATTATGATCACTGGGGTCTTGATAATATTTCAGTGTATAAAATATCGGACAAATTGACTGCTCAGGCCGAAACTGAGTTCACTATAATTGCACCGGCTCCTGAAAACCTGACTGTTTCTGCATTTGGAGATAATGCTGCTCTTCAGTGGAATAAAGAACTTTGTACAAATGCCGACGGATATAAGATTTACCGGAAGTCTGGCGCAAGCGGGTACGTGCCTTCAGGCTGTGAAACCGGGGTGCCATCGTGGACCGGATACAGTCTCATTGCCACAACAAATGATATTAACGATACAACATATACAGACGATTTTCTTGGCTTCGGATTACCGCATGGAAACGAGTATTGCTATATTGTTACGGCATGGTTTGCCAACGGAGCCGAAAGTCAGGCGTCGAATGAAGCTTGTCTGATTCTGTCGGATAATTCACCGGTAATAACCCATGTGAGCGTTACTGCGACTTCTGCAACAGCGGGAAGCATGTTTGTCGACTGGTCAAAACCCGATGATCTGGACACGCTCACTTATCCGGGACCATACAGATATGATATTTACAGAGCAAATGATTTTACCGGTATTTCCTATACTTTTCTGGAATCAAATTTTGGGCTGGATGACACAACTTTTAATGATGCAGGACTGAATACAAGCGGGATTCCGTATCATTACCGGATCGATCTGCTTTATGCTTCTGGAACTTCGGTTTACACATACTATTCATCTTCATATCCGGCTTCGTCAGTATTTCTGACCATTATTCCTTTTGATCAGAGACTTCTGCTGAAATGGGCCTTTTCAGTTCCATGGAACAACGATAGCACCGTTGTTTACAGATATAACGATCTGACATCGGTGTTTGATTCCATCGGGGTTTCGCATTCCGACCAGTATCTCGACACCGGCCTGGTGAATGGTCAGACTTATTGTTATAAAGTTGAAACCGTCGGATCGTATTCGCTTCCCGGATTTGTGAATCCGATTCGCAATTTTTCGCAGGAAACCTGTGAAGCACCAATGGACGTTGAACCTCCCTGTGCCGTTGAACTTGATGTATCGGTCAATTGCGACGAAGTGGCCAATTATCTTGTCTGGACAAACCCTCAAATTGCCTGCGGTGATGGTGATGTCGGTGGATATGAAATATATTTTTCACCAATGACCGATGGAGAATTTGTGCTGGTTGATACTATTGCTGATCCATTGATTACTACTTACATTCACACCGGGGTTACATCGGTTGCTGGTTGCTATGCCGTTGTTGCAGTCGATACATCGGGCAACAGCAGCGAATTTTCGAATATTGTTTGTGTCGACATAGATGAGTGCGATTTGTACACACTTCCAAATGTATTTACGCCGAATGGCGATGGTTTCAATGATTTCTTCATTCCATTTCCCTATGATTTCGTTGAAAAAATCGACATTAAAATATTTGACCGCTGGGGTCTGATTATGTTTACCACACAAGATCCTGATATAAACTGGGATGGAAAAAATAAGTCAACAAGCCTCGATTGCAGCGAAGGCGTCTATTATTACATTTGCGATGTATATGAAATGCGTCTGGCCGGAATCCGAAAGCGCACACTCACCGGAACGGTACATTTGTATCGAAGTAATTGATAAAAATGAAATACCTCTGCGTTCCGAAAGCTGACATCAACGAAGGGTTCAAAACTGCAACCATCAGCAGGTCAGCCATAATATGTTTCCCGGATGTGTTTTTTACTATTCCGGTGAAAGTGACCAATATTCTTGATGCATCTGAAATGCGCTTTAATGGCCAGGAAATTTACAATGAAGCGTGTAGCCTGCTGATTTCGGGCCAGCATGCGGAAGCCTATGATTATCTTGCCTCGATACTTTCAGAAGACCACACTTATTATGTGAAGATGCTGGATAAATTCAGCATTAAAGTCGGTTGGTGGATTTTCGGCAGCATTCAGTTCCGGAAAACCGGCGGCATGCGAAAGACTGCATCGGTGTTGAGCCGCGCCAAGCGCGAAGAAATGCACGAGATGTACCGGTATTATGTGCAGTAATATTTAGTTGCCAGTTGTGAGTAGTCAGTTGCCAGTAAGGCGATAGGCGTAAGGCGTAAGAAATTAGGAGTAACCTCTCAATCGCGCGGATTTGCAATCCGTGCGCCGTATTCACTGTCACGGATAACATATCCGCGCCAGTGATTGCGCCAGTGATTGTTGAACGCTAACTGCTAAAATACAATTGGCAGCACTTCCTTCATTTCTTTCACGAAATGGAATTTGATGTCGGCCAGATAGCGGTCTTCGATTTCGCTCAGGTCTTTGCGGTTTTCTTCGGAAATGATAATGGTTTTGATTCCACTGCGTCGGGCAGCAAGAATTTTTTCCTTGATTCCGCCAACTGGTAGCACTTTGCCTCGCAGTGTAATTTCACCGGTCATGGCAATATCATTTTTCACCGGTTTGTTCTGCAGCACGCTTGTCAGGGCTGTAAAAATTGTTATTCCGGCCGAAGGCCCGTCTTTGGGTGTCGCGCCTTCAGGAACGTGGATATGAACATTGTAATTATCGAGCTTCTCCGCATCAATCTTCAGTTCTTTGGCATGCGATTTCAAATACTCAAAGGCCAGGGTAGCTGATTCTTTCATCACATCGCCCAGATTTCCGGTCATGGTGAGCATCCCTTTTCCTTTGCTCAGCGTTGCTTCGACATACAGAATTTCGCCGCCAAAAACAGTCCAGGCAAGACCTGTAACAAGTCCTATTGCGGGTTTTAGCTGTGCCTTATTGCGCTGGAACGAAGGAATACCCAGAATTTTTTCAAGATGCTCCACTTTCAATGGCTCAATTTTTCTGCCCATTGCAAAGTCTGTGGCGTAGTGCCTGATTACCTTTGCAATTGTTTTTTCAAGTGCCCGCACACCAGATTCACGGGTATAATCCGAAATAATGGTGTTGATGACTTTGTCGGCAAACTTCAGTTTTGACTTTGCCATTCCGTTTTCGCCGAGTTGTTTCGGGATCAGGTGCCTTTTTGCAATCTCCAGTTTTTCCTCCTGTGTGTAACCGCTCAGGTCAATAATCTCCATGCGGTCGCGCAGTGCAGGATGAATGGTTGAAAGGTTGTTGGCCGTTGCAATGAAAAGTATTCTTGACAGGTCGTAATCGACTTCAAGGTAATTGTCGTAAAAAGTGTTGTTCTGTTCAGGGTCTAGTACTTCGAGCAAGGCTGCCTGCGGGTCGCCCTGCATGGTGTTGCCCGACACCTTGTCAATTTCGTCCAGCACAAAAACCGGATTCGACGATTTCACTTTTTTCAGACTCTGAATGATTCGTCCGGGCATGGCGCCGATATAGGTTTTGCGATGGCCGCGTAATTCAGATTCGTCGCGGAGGCCGCCGAGCGACATGCGGATGTATTTGCGTTCAAGTGAGCGGGCAACACTGCGTCCCAACGACGTTTTGCCAACCCCGGGAGGGCCAAGCAGGCACAGGATCGGCGATTTCATGTCGCCTTTCAGCTGCAGCACAGCCAGATATTCGATTATCCGCTCTTTCACTTTTTCAAGCCCGTAATGGTCTTCGTCGAGAATGACGCGGGCATGATCCAGATTCATATTGTCTTCGGTGTAATCATTCCATGGCAATTCAACCAGAAACTCCAGATAATTGAGTTGTATCGAAAACTCAGCTGCCGAAGGATTCATGCGCTTTAGCTTGGCCATTTCCTTGTCGAAAACTTCGGCAACAGTTTCTGACCATTTTTTACCGGCGGCTTTTTCCTGCAGCTCTTTGATTTCCTGCTCATGCGGAGCGCCACCCAGTTCTTCCTGAATGGTTTTGAGCTGCATATTCAGAAAATAATCGCGCTGCTGTTTATCAATATCTGTTTTTACCTTTTCGTGAATCTGTTCTTTGATTTCGAGCATTTTCAGCTCGTTGGTCAAATGACGCAGCAAATCATTTCCAAGCTGCTCCAGATCTGTCAATTCAAGCAATTTCTGCTTCTCGGTGTGCTGGATTTTCAGATTAGACGAAATCATATGCATCAGCAACCACGGGCTTTCGATGTTTTCAATCGCAATGCGTGCTTCGGCCGGAACTTCAGAACCTTCTTTCAGAATCTGCATGGCTGTTTCCTTTACCGTCGACATGAGGGTAGGGAAGAGTTTCGAATAACCTGTAAGCCGCTGCGGACGGCCGTAAGTATGCACTTTAGCAATAAAATACGGATCCGATTTCACAAAATCATCAATCTGAAAACGACTGCGGCCCTGAATAATAATGGTGACGGTGTCGTCGGGCATCTGCAACAATTTGATGATATAGGCCACTGTACCTACATTATACAAATCCATTGGTTCCGGATCTTCTACCTGGGCATCTTTCTGAGCAACAACACCGATTATGCGCTTTGCTTTGTAAACACTGCGAACCAGCTGTATCGATTTTTCACGGCCAACTGTAATTGGAATGATTACGCCCGGGAAAAGCACCGTGTTGCGCAATGGCAAAATGGGCAGTTCATCCGGAATATCTTCCTGTTGAATTGATTTTTCATCTTCCATCGACATAAGTGGAATAAAATCACCATCTGAAGATAAAGCATCACTAAACAGAATTTCTCTGAGAATATCTTTTTTATTTTTTTTCATGCTGTCAAAATGTCAATAAGCCGCCTGTTTTTTGCGGAGTGTTCCCCCTTGCCAATATAAATGCCAAAAGGAAAAATAGTTTATTTATTATGCCATTCTTCAGTGTGACTGAAAATATGGTTAAGCATATTGCGCACTGAATCAGTTAGTTGCAGACCTCTTCGAGCCATTACCCGTTCCGCCACTACCATTGCTTTTTCAAATTGAAAATCTGTCAGTTTGGCGGTACTTCCCCACGAAAACGAAGGGACGAAGTTGCGGTGGAAACCATCTCCATATAAATTACACGAGACGCCGGTAACGGTTCCCGTGTTAAACATCGTATTGATGCTGCATTTGGTATGGTCGCCCATGATAAGTCCGCAAAACTGCAGGCCTGTCGAAGCAAACCCTTTCTTCACATAGCTCCAGAGTTTGACTTCTTCGTAGGTGTTTTTCAGATTGCTGTTGTTGGTATCGGCTCCAAGGTTGCACCATTCTCCGATGACCGAATTGCCGAGAAATCCATCATGGGCTTTGTTCGAATAGCCCAGAAAAACTGAGTTGTTCACTTCGCCGCCGACTTTGCAATGCGGTCCGATGATGGTTGGTCCGTAGATTTTCGAACTCATTTTCAGCGTCGAGTGTTCGCCAAGCGCGAAAGGTCCGCGGATGACACAATTTTCCATCACTTCGGTGTCTTTGCCAATGTAAATTGGGCCTGAGGAGGCGTTCAGAATAGAGAATTCGACAACAGCACCTTCTTCAATAAATATATTTTCCGGATTCACATAGCGGTTCGAGGCGTGCAGGGGAGCGCTTTTCCGATCTTTTGTCAGAAATAAAAAATCATCTTTCAACAGATCTCCGGCCATTGAAAACAAATCCCAGGGATTCGTAATGGCAGTATGCGTACGGATTGTTTCGATTGACTGAGGCCTCAGTTGGGAGAGATCGAGATATTCCGAAAATAACAATAACCCCTGAACCTGTGATTCCGACAGGCGTGCCGCCAGAATATTATTGTCAGCATCAGTCAAAACGCTGTTTTCTTTCAGCTGCAGAATAGCGCTGACCATTTGCTGATCGGGGATGATGGATCCGTCGATCAAAATATTATCGGCTGATACTGTAACCGGGAACACCGGTTTGATGTAATCAGGAGCCAGACACGAAACGGAGTTCGGGAACCAGCGTTGCCATTTTTCGAAAACAGTGGTAATACCAGCTCGCAGTTCTGCCACCGGGCGGGTGAAAGTCAGCGGCAACAGATGCATACGGGTGAAACTGTCGAACAGGATGATATTCATGCCGTAAAAATAATAAAAAAAGCCCTGTTGAGAGGGCTTTTACAGTATTTTGAAACAGACAAATTATTTGCTTTCGCCTTTTTGTTCGTAATGTTTCTGGTAGCGGCTTTTAAATTTATCAACACGGCCGGCAGTGTCAACCAGTTTCATTTTTCCGGTGAAGAACGGATGAGAAGTGTGTGAGATTTCGAGTTTCACGAGCGGATATTCTTTTCCGTCTTCCCAAACGATGGTATCTTTTGTATTAACCGTTGAACGGGTCATGAAAGAATAATCGTTTGATGTATCTTTGAATACAACGAATCTGTAGCTCTCGGGATGAATACCTTTTTTCATATCCTTATTTATTTGGGAGTGCAAAATTAGAAAAAATTTCTGAATAAACAAAATTGTCGGAAAATATTTTTCAAATCAGTCCTTAGGGCATGCGGCATGCGGCACAACGCAGAAAGGTCGGGCGCACGTCTTCCCGACGATTCCACGTCAGCAATGCAGTGTTGTCAACCCCTTCAAGCTGACGGTAGAATGTCGGGGAGCACCCCAGATACCTTCTTCATTCATCAATTTCATTCATTTTCTGAAACGGTATGGCTGTAATACCATTGCTGCGTTTCTGTATTGTATCTCCACCATAAACGATGTAGCCGCTTTCCGTATTTGAAAGTTTGTTCCAGAACTGGATTCCTTTGAAAAAATCACCTGATATTGTTTGTGATGATTTGATTTCAACAGGTGTTTTCTTGTCACTATTAACCAATAACAAATCTATTTCGTTTCCGGTATTGTCGCGCCAGAAATACAAATTACTTTCCTTGCCAGCATTATATCTACGTTTCAGGAAGTCTATTATGACAGCGTTTTCGAACAGACTGCCCCGTAGCGGGTGAGTTTTCAACTGCGTTTCGTTTTCGATCCCCAGCAGGCTGCAGACAAGTCCGGTGTCGTAAAAATAGAGTTTTGGCATTTTTACAACACGTTTGTTGAAATTCTCGTGATAGGGTCTGAGTCTGAAAACAATAAAACTTGTTTCAAGCACACTTATCCACGCTCCGATTGTTTTAACATCCACGCCGACATCGTTTGAGACGCTGCTCATGTTCAGCAATTGTCCTGTCCGGCCGGCCAGCAGGTGCAGAAATTTTTCAAACGTATATAAATCGGAAATGTTTCTGATTAGTCTTACATCCCGTTCAACGTAGGTACGGATATAATTCTGATAGAATTTGAGGTGGTCCGTATCAGAGCTGTAGATGGCTGGATAACAACCTTTCAGCAAAAGACCGTTGACGTTGGAATAGTCTCCGATTTCACCATAACTCAATGGCAGCAAAAACAAATAAGCCACCCTGCCGGCCAGGCTCTGTGATATATTCTCCTGCAAAAGAAAATTGTTCGATCCGGTGAGAATAAACCTTCCATTCTGTTTGCTGTCGTCAAGTATTTGTTGCAGGTACGAGAAAATTTCCGGTACACGCTGAACCTCATCCAGTATTGCACCCTCGGGATAGCTATTCAAAAAGCCCCTGGGATCTTCAATGGCGAAGCGGCGCGTGTCTGGGTTTTCAAGGTTTACATAAGGCTTATCGGCAAACACTTTTTTCACCAGCGTTGTTTTACCCGATTGCCGCGGGCCAGTCACTGCAACAGCCTTGAATTGTTTCGATAAGGCAATGAGTTCTTTTTCAGAATGACGGATTATCATGATACAAATTTACAAATATGGAATTGAATTCCAAAATTGTAAAGACAATTAATTTCAGTAATAAATGTTAAATTTGGGTCGCCTTTATCCGAAATGGCTTCATGCCCAAAAAAAAACATGAAACCGCGTCGGAAGGGGGGGGGGAGTAGTATGGGTGCGTAATCTAGCGTCCCATTTGGTGTTCCAAAATAGAAAACTCATGTTCAGCACACATCAAATTTATTACACAGCACACTACTCAAATTTCCCAACCATCAAAAATTCAAAAATTTCAAAACTTTCCCATGTATTATAACAAAACCCCGCTGGTGGGCGGGGCGATGTTGTATTGAGCTATTAGGATTTATCGGGGATGGTGCAAGGCAGCATTGCAAGCCATTGCAATGACTACCAATTATTCTCATCTTCAATAATAAACTCGTGATAATAAGTCCAATTTGTGTCGATAAATACTCCTTGCGTAGAATCAAATTTATTACTCGAATACACAAACCATTCATATTGAAAATTATATCTGGGTTTCAGCAAGTATTTGATAATAATATTTCCATTTGCTATTTCAACATCAATAAAATCTACTTTATTTGAAAGCAAATAATTTTTATTAGCTACAGCACTATCTTGGATTGGTCGATAAAATTGATACATTGCATCATCATAAATAATTGATTGAAGTTTCAGATTTTGATTTTTATCACATGATGATTCTTGAAGTTTTTTTACCAATAAATAATTTATTAATACGATACTGTCATTTTTTAAATTTTCCCAACGTTTTAAAATATAAGACAAATGATATGGGTTTTCTTTTATGAGTTTTGTACGTACAATTGAGTCAACTTCGGAGAGTGTCAACCCACAATGATTTTCAGAATACCATTTTTCCCATCGGTCAATATCGGCATTCATCTCTTTTTTGCTTTTCCAGTAAGCTTCTCCTGTTGTCCATTCAATATCAATATTTGGAGGTATTCCTGTCAAACAGTCAAGATATGTTAGAGACTTTACATAACGGGAAAGAAAATTTCTGTCATCTGATTTTACAGATTTTATACAAAACTCAAATCTGTCTTTAAGTTTCTTGTCTTCTTCACAATTTCGGTTACAGGCTGTCATCGAAAACACAAGAAGAATTCCGATTATTACAAATGGTTTCATATTTTCACTTGCCTTTCACTTCAGTTATTACTGGGGTAGATACCCGACTTTGCTTAACAGAAAAATTCTCTCCTGTTGTATACTCGATATCTGTTACTGTCCCATCATCCTTTTCTGTTTGGAATAATGGATTATCCCAGTTCCCACCCTTATCTGTTCTTGTATTATTGTTAACATTATTTTCTGCATCAACGCCCCAGCCAATATGAGCCTGCTGTTGTGTGTTGTCTTCAAGTTGCATTGCAAATTGCTCAACTAACTCATGAGCCAACTTCCCAATTTGTGTAAAACCTTCAGATATAAAATATCCCTTAAACACTTTCTCATTATAAGAAAATTCGAATGGACCAGTGGGATTAAAGCACTTAATATCATACATATCTATTTCTGCAGTTGTAGCTTTCCCAACATCGACATTTTCTTTGTCGTATACAATTCTCGCTTTCATAACCCTCGTATCGGTAACCAATTTATTCATTTCCTCATAGAAAGCTTTGCCATTTGGAGTCATATCATCGACATTTCCTGGGAAATCTTTGTTGGTTCCAATTACCACCTCATATTGCCCATTTCCAACTGCTTTTAACCCAACGGCAAATTGACCTTCCAAGCCCATATTCATTACTTCTAAATAGGAATCAATAGCCTTTTGGCTATCAAAAGACACATAAATCTTTTTACCATCCCTATCGACAAACAAAATTGGAGAATTTGCTGCGAAGCAATATGGTGATAAATCAGGATAATCTTTAAATAACGGATCCACACTCATCCACCTGCCTAACCTCGAATCATAAATCCGCGCACCAAAATCAACACTATTTCCAGTTCCTTTCACCTCATTGTCGTTCTCTTTGCCGTTGAATCCGAAACTGTAGTTGTCCGATGAGTATTTAATATCCGCTTTATCAGAAGCAAGGCTCAGTCTCATTTTACAGCTTTTTGCCCTTCAACGTGCGCTTGAACGAAACAATGTATTGTTCAAAGGCCGGCTCGAGTTTTTCGATCAGATTGTAATAGGCATGCATCAATGCTTCGCCGTCTGGCGATAGGGTGGTGATGCCACCGTCTTTGCCGCCGCGGGTTTTTACAAATAGTTGAAAACCCAGCGCTGTCTCGCAATTGCGGATCATATCCCAGGCCTTGCGATAGCTGATTTTCATCTCTTTGGCTGCACTGCTGATCGACCGGTTTTTTTCGATCGAAAGCAACAATGCCCACATTTCCGGAGAAACAATGTTTCCGTGCTCTTTGTCGGCCAGCCAGAAGGAAAAGCCGACATAAATATTATCGTATTTCATTGAACCGGTCGTATTGCTACGATCAAATATACTGACAGCGGTAGGAACATGGGGCGCTTACACGCATTTTGAACTTGTTGTCTTTTTCAATGCGGAATGATTCAAATGGTTTGTACATTTTGAATTCGGTTTCACCGGGAAGCATGGCTTCGATTTCGCCGCATACAACGGTCATTATTTCAATAGAGGCTGTGCCAAACTCATAGTTGCCGGGCTCAATAACTCCAACAGTGAAGTTGCCATCTTTGTTTTCAACGGCCATCGATTTCACTGCCCCGTCGTAATATTCATTTACCTTAATCATAGTAAGTAGTGTTTGCTGCAAATATCGGAATTGTTTCTTTAATGGCAAAAAAATGCAAATATAAATCCGCGCAAAGCTTGCAAGTATTTACTTGAATCCCAGTTACACAGAGTTTCCCGGAGTTTTACACAGAGGCGCACGGAGTTTGATTATCTTAAAAAGCCGTTTGCTGTGCACAAACACAACTCTGTTGTGTTTGATCAATTACAGCCAGATGAATTTGCAAGCGAGCTTGCAAATTCATCTGGCTGTAATTTACAACGGCTTTTGCGTTGCCCTGATATAGAAACATTTAGACTTCATGAAGCATATTAATAAATAAAGTACATCCATTTCCAACAAAAATTACTTTCAGAAATATCATAAAGAAAATGCACAAAAGCCATTTGCACCGCGCAAACACAACACTGTTGTGTTTGATTATTTGCTGTGGGTTGATTTTGCAAACCTGTTTGCGAAATTCAATCTGCAGCAAATGATAATGGCTTTTGTATAGCAGGATCTAAACTCTGTGCGCCTCTGTGTGCCCTCTGCGCAACTCTGTGTAATAAAAGTACCGGAATATTTTATGTTTTTTGACACATTCGGAGCTTACCCTGATCTTTTTTTAAAAAATTTTCAGATTGCAAGTGGCTGAATATCAGTCAAAAGCAAAACAATTCAATTTATTTTCATCCGGGCGTAAGGGTAAGGGTACCGGGTTGGTGTAATACCAGTGAAAACCGAAACAAACAAACAAAACAACAATAACAACTTAAAAACTTAAAGCCATGAAAACTCCAAAATTCCTCCTCGCCGCCCTGATGATCTTCTCCGTAGTTGCAACAAGCTGCCAGAAAGACGAAGACATCGAAAAACCAAATGAAGTCAACCGTACAGCTGTTGACAATGCCAAAGCCGAAAATTCTTTTGCTGATTTGTTCAAACAAGCAAGCGACGGAATGATGCAGGCCAGCGAAACAGTAACCGGAAACCACGCCATGTATTCTTCCTTAAGCGGAACCGCTACACTCACCATTGATCCTTATGATATGACAACTTTCCCTAAAACAGTAACCCTTGATTTCGGCTCAGCCAATGTGCTTTGCAACGACGGCAACTACCGCAGAGGCAAAATAGTAATGGTGGCCACCGGATGGTATCACGACAGCCTCTCAGTTATTACGGTAACTCCCGACAGCTACTATGTAAACGACAATCTGGTTGAAGGAATCGAATCGTTCACCTGCAACGGACACAATGCAGCCGGCCACATGAATCACGATGTTTATATTGACGGAACGGTGACAGGCATTGACGGAAGCATGATCAGCTATCATTCAGAGCGCAATTACGAATGGATCGAAGGCGAACTCACCACTTTAAATCCCTGGGACGATGTGTATCTGATTCATGGCACAGCAAACGGAACCAATATCTACGGCGAAGATTACACAATGACCATCACTTCTCCGTTGCGAGTTCAGGCCGGATGCCGCTGGATCACCGAAGGAATACTTGTTATCGAAAGCAATGGAAACCAGATGACTGTTGACTATGGAGATGGAAATTGCGATGGAACGGTGACTGTGACTGTCAATGGGAATTACTACCTTATCAACGTATAGATTAATTCTAAAAAAATCCTCCGAAGACCACCCCTATGGGTGGTTTTTTTATGGATGTAATTGCTTTTGTAAAGACATCCAGCAAAACGCATTTTGCAACCTAAATAAAAAATGACACAAAAGCTGCTGTCACGCTGAGCCCCGCCGCTGTCATGCTGAGCCCTGCTACTGTCACTCTGAGCGGAGTCGAAGAGTCGACAGCAGGATAAACTCCGTAGCACGAACAGCAGGATAAACTCCGTCGAAAACGAATGCGAAAAGTTTTTTTGCAACAAAAATCAACTTTAGACAGCGTCTAAATCACTGTGTTTTTCGGACAAGCAGACATTGTTTTACACATTACTTATCAATTTTGTATTGCTAAAAATGCTTTTTTAAAGAAACAATCCTTATTTTTGCAGCAATAACTTAAAATCGAATTTATGAACAAATTTTTCCTATGCTTATTGCTGGTCGGATTCATGATTCCGGCGATCGGGCAAACCGGTACAAAGCAGAAAGTGCAAGCGTCGTTGACGGGAATCGAGAAGCCCGTTAAAAGCTTACAATCAACCTCTGCCAACAAAGACATTACTTGTATGGATACTTTGTATTATCCATATTTGAAAGAATCTCTGTTACCGGCAGTTGATACATTTTACAACCTGCCTACTGCACAGAATGAAATGGAAGCGCAGGCGTATCTTAATCCGGGAACCATCACGGTCAGTGGTGTTGTGTTTTTTGCCTCGAAAGCAACAACCGATGTAACTGTTGAAGTTTCTCTCTACAATGTTGATGCATCTTTAATGCCTACAACCCTAATCGCCGGAACAACAGGAACAGTTGCTGTTACCTTAACCACTGCGGCCGAATATGCGGTAAACTTCACAACTCCGGTTTCCGTTACCGGAAATTATGCGGTTGTTTTGAAAAATACGACCAATAAGACCTTGAATATTTTTGCAAATAATGCTTATTCAACCACCTATGGCGAAGGACTTGGCTATTGTTACTGGGATGCCGGTACTGGCATGGCATGGATGGATCATGAAAACACCTGGGGACAGGATATGGAAATTCTTGCACATCCAATTGTTTCATATCCAATAACTACAGATTACCTTGCTTCAGATTATACTGTCTGCCCCGGAACATCTGTTTCATTCACCATGGATGTAACACCTCTTGCGCTGATTCAGCACCGGATGTACACCTGGGACGCTTTCAGCCGTTTCTGGAGCATCACTGTGCCTGATTCAACCTTTGCATGGGATATGGGCGATGGTTCAAATCTTCTCTGGACCGGAAACCACAATTATACTTTTAATGTTTCAGGTCCTGACACAGTAGTTCTGTACACGCTCGGTGGTTTGTGGAACAGCTGTCTGGACTATGCCGGATACATTTTCACCGTCTATAATAATCCGACCGTAACTGCTACAGCAAACCCAACTGCTATTTGTCCTGGAGGCACATCTTCACTGACCGCAGGTGGCGCCAGTACCTATAGCTGGAGCACAGGTTCAGCATTGAACCCATTAACAGTGACTCCCTCCGGAACTACTACTTATTCTGTAACAGGAACCGATGTTAATTTATGCACCAACTCTGCTACTGTAACGGTTACACAGAATCTGGCGCCAACAATCGGCATCAATGCAAGTGCAACAACAATCTGCAACGGCGGTTCAGTAACACTGACCGGAACGGGCGGGGTTGCCTATGCTTGGAGTACCGGTGCTATGACCACGGCTATTACGGTTTCTCCAACAGCAACAACCGTTTATACAGTTGGAGGACAAGATATTAATGGATGTACCGGTAGTACATCAATAACCATTACGGTTAATCCAAAACCCACTATTGGTGCGACTGCAACTCCGGCATCTGTTTGTCCGGGCGTTCAGTCAAGTCTGTCTGCAACCGGTGGTGTAACATATGCATGGAATCCAGGTGGGTTATCAGGTACTCCGGTCAATGTCACCCCAACTTCAACAACAATTTATTCTGTAACCGGAACCGATGCAAACAACTGTACAAACACCGCTTCCGTTACATTGAACGTGTTCACCGCACCGACAGTAGGACTTGTTGCAGCGTTGTCTCCAATTTGTGAAGGAACGAGCACAACATTGACAGCTTCAGGAGCGATCAATTATTCATGGAGCAATGGTTTACCTGCAGGAGTTTCAAACTTAGTTTCACCGGTTAGTACAACAACTTATTCTGTAACCGGAACCGATGTAAACAACTGCAGCGCTTTTGCAACAGCAACAGTAAACGTTAATCCTAAACCGACAGTTTTAGCTACAGCTACTCCATCAACTCTTTGCACAGGTCAAAGTACAACGCTGAGTGCAAGTGGTGCTGCGACTTACAGCTGGGATAACGGACTTGGAACAGGAAACAATTTCAATGCTACACCCCTTGTTAATACTACATACGGAGTAACCGGAACCGATGGAAACAATTGTACCAATACAGCTTCTGTTGTAGTTAATGTTGCTCCTTGTTCTGTACCTACAGCTTCTATCACTTTTAGCGACAATGATATCTGCATTGGTCAGTCAATCACTTATACTGACAACAGCTCGGGCGTCAATGTTGATACATGGGCATGGACATTCGCTGGTGGAAGCATTGCTGCAGCAGGAACACAAGGTCCTCACACGGTAACATACAACACTGCCGGTTCATACAATGTTACTTTGACAGTAACAGATGACAATGGCACTGATGATACAACCATCGCAATTAATGTTCATAGTTTGCCTGTTGTATCAGCTTCTGCATCTATCAATCCTGTATGTTCAGGAACAGCAACCAGTCTCACAGCCAGTGGTGCTGCGACCTACAGCTGGAATGGTGGTTCAACTGCCAATCCGTATGCTGTCAGTCCCACTACAATGACAACATATTCTGTAACCGGAACCGATATTTACGGATGTCAGAATTCAACTTCTGTTACAGTTAACGTCAATGCGCTACCGACCATCACACTTACCCCGTCGAACACGACGATTTGCCCCGGTGCCAGCTCAACACTTACCGCTGGAGGCGGCGTTTCATACATATGGAACCAAGGTCTGAGCGGAACAGTCAATACTGTTTCTCCTTTAGTAAACACAACCTATGCAATCACCGGAACGGATGTCAATAATTGTCAGAACACCGCTTCTGTAACCATTGTCATCAATGCTGCTCCAACCGTTAATGCTACTGCAAATCCGACTACCATTTGTGCCGGCCAGCCATCTGTACTTACTGGATCAGGAACTGCTCTTGCTTACTCATGGGATGGTTCGACAACGACTAATCCAATCACTGTTAATCCAACTACAACTACTACTTACGTTGTTGGTGGCGCCAATATTTCTGGTTGTACAGCAACGGCTTCGGTCACAGTTACTGTTAATCCTGCGCCAACAATTACAGCTTCTGCAACTCCTGCAGCCGTTTGTTTGGGTGGCTCTGCCGTACTCACAGCCGGTGGTGCAACTAACTATGAGTGGACAGGATCAATCACCAACAATCCATACACGGTTACCCCAACAACTACAACAACCTACAATGTTACCGGAACCGACGGATCGGGATGCTCAAGCACAGCTTCGACCCAGGTTACTGTAAATTCGCTGCCAACAGTTACTGTTGTATTCCCAAGTGACGTTGCAACCGTTTGCCAGGACAGTCTCGTTGCACTTTCAGGTGGTTCACCTGCAGGTGGTGTCTGGAGCGGAACCGGTGTGACCGGAAGTAATTTCCTTGCCAACACCATTGGTGCCTTTACAGTCACATACACATACACCGATGGCAACACTTGTTCAAACAGTGCAACCGGAACCATCAATGTTGAGAATTGTACTTCAATAAGTGAATTCAGCAACAACGAAATGGTTGTTTATCCAAATCCTGCCAGCGATGTAATCACTATTTCATTCGGCAAAGTGGACGCATCACTGGTTGAAATCTCAATGTTTGATCTTTCAGGTCGTCTCGTAAGCAACGAGGTTCTGAATCTGAATGGTTCAACTGTTGAAGTCAGCGTAAATCAGCTCCCTGCTGGTGTTTACACACTGAAAGTAAAAGCTGGATCCGATGTATTTATTACAAAGATTACCAGACTCTAATAGAATTTATAATTCTGAAAAGGGCTGCCTTCGGGTGGCCTTTTTTTGTAAATGCGAAACACGAACTTCAATGTGGAGATGTGCGCCTTCACGTGAGACGTGACACGGTCGGCGATGTGTGCGCTTCACACATGTGGGAATGTGAGGCGCCGCATACACGTGAAAACGACATAATACTTTTGTCTTTGTCGAATTGGCGCGGATTTATAATCTGTGACAGTGCTAATCCTCAGCATCTTCTTCAACCTCTCTGCGTCGCGCAGCGACCTGAGTGCGTTGAAGAAAACGTTTCACTGGATTTGTAATTCGTGACAGTTAATGCCTGGCACGGATTGCAAATCCGCGCCAGTGAAAGTTTATAATCCGCGCCAGTGAAAGTTGTAACGTGTAACGCCTCCCGCTTTCAGCGTGATAAATTCCACGATCTGTAACGAAAGTTTCTACTTAATATCCACAGACAGCCATTCTTCGAGCGACGAAATAATTTTATTTCTTACATCATCAGGCATATCGGAAATGCGCACATTGTGGCAGTTGTCTTTATCCATGGCAAAAACAACTTTCTGATTATCGCCGCAAACCGCTGCTGTTGCGCTCCACGGATCATCTTCTCCGTAAATGAAAATAATATTCTCAGCATCCGACTTAATGTAATTCCGCACCATCTCGAGCATTTCAGGCTTATATTGAATTGCGACGTCTTTTGGTACCAGAATGCGATTGCTGATATAATTTGATTTGATTGAAAGAAGATCACCAAGACCAATTGTATCGTAGCCATAGTATCCAACTTCGTTGTAGGCCTGGACAAAAAACGCTCCCGTGCCCTGCTGATCGTGAATTCCGTAGGTCGTAGGTGGAATTACTTTCTTCAACTGTTTGTAGAGTGTAGTGGGCTTTGAATCAGGAGAGGGAATAGATGCCGGGTTTCCGCAATACTGAAAAAACGCGAATGGATATTCAACTACCATATAATCTAATGTGCTGTCAATGCTCATGATCAAAGTATCTTCGGCGTTTTTCATGTCGATGGCAATATACTTTTTCATGTCTTCTCTGTTTTTCAAAACTGCACGTTGAAAAGCATGAATTTTTGTGCGTATTGAATCTTCACTCACATCCTTCAGAAAGGTGATGCAGCGCGGATCTTCATCAGCTACTGTGAATGGCGCCACATACGAAACGGTTGCTTCCACATCGTTCGGATACAACGCGCGGTGATACACACAGGTGCTGCCACCTTTACTGGCGCCCGTTGTAACCCACTTGCCCTTATAAAATGGTTTCAACATTGAAATGATCTGATGATGATCGGCCGCAGCCTGCCTTACGTTCAGATATTTCCATGGAATGCCTTCGGGAATGCTTTTTCCGAAAAAACGATGTTCAATTACAATCTGATTGGCATTGAGGAGCGAAGTGAGTTCTTCGAGGTACCATGAATATTTGGCATGCTCAGCCGAATATCCTTCGGTTACAAGCACAGTCGGTGCATCGAAACTGCGGTGGGTTATAAACACTCTTTGCGTGAAATAACCTTTGCTGTCATCATTGTGATCGACCGGCATTTTGACATTTAAAATGTATGATTCGCTGTATCCTTCAACTGCAGCTTTTTCGAGTACTTCCACGCCTTGAAGCTTATCAAGAAACGGCTTCAGTTCCTGTGCACGGACTTGCAGAAATGAAACAAATACAAATAAAAAGCTGAACACAAATAAGTTTCGCATAATATTATTTTTTGCAATGATACGAAATCCCTTTGTTTTGAATGAGCTACAATCGATAAAAATCCCTTATGTTTGTACAACCAATTTCAGAAATCCGATGAAAATCATGCTCAATAACACGCTGGAAATCCTTGATGACAGCAAATCCTGGACTGTCAGAGATATTCTGGAACTGAAGAAATTTTCATTCAAACTTCTTGTCGTGAAAATCAACGGCAAGCTCATTCCCAAAACAGATTATGATATTGCATCAGTCAATGATGGAGACGATGTGATGATACTGCATCTGATGTCGGGTGGGTGAGATGTGCAGCGCGTTGCGCTCAAGTTGCAAGTTATAAAGTGATAAAGGCGTGTACTGACCACTGCTGTCACATTGAGCCCCGCAGTCATGCTGAGCCTAGTCCGCTGTCATTCAGAGTGTCCGCCAGCTGGCGGATGTATCGAAGAACGTCAGCGGGTTTTCAATATGTCGCACATCGATACGATGAAGACCTCTGAAGCGTAATGCTAAGCGCATCATCACTCAGTGTGACAGTTTTATTTGCCCCCGCTGTCATCCTGAGCCATCCAGCGATGCGTGCCTCGCAACCTAAATAAAAAATGACACAAAAGCTTTTGTCACGCTAAGCCCCGCCGCTTTCATCCTGAGTGTTTGAATTGACGGCCAAAAAATATAAACAAGCTTCAAACGTATCGAAGGAGGCAGCGGGATAAACTCTGTCGAAGCGTCGGCAGCGAAAATCAACAGAAGAAGTCCGCCGCATAGGAGATCCCGGTTGAATCAGTATAGCTGAAACTCAGTCCTCGACCGGGAACTCAAATAGGTATTCTGTTGATTTTCAATTGACGAATCGTTGCAGCAATCAAAGATTATTCTTCTTCACTTTCAATCATAGTCTGATAGAACAATCCGTTATCAGTTGTAAATATATTTTCCACTAACCCATCACCGTTGATATCTGCAAAAATGTTGTCTCCGAATGAGATAAACATATTCCCATAAACATATTTCGGATCAGAAAACTCGGCATCGGTTGAATTACCTTCATTCCACTGAATAAAAATGGCTTTCCCTGTTTCTTTGGTAAAAGCAGTATAGTAAGCATCAAGATCGCCATCGTTATCAATGTCAGCGAAACTGATGTAAGCAGTTGAATTATCTATGAGGCCGAGCGGTGCAAATTCTACTTGTGCAAATTCAGGTGTCTTTGCTGTACCAACATTTTCCTGCATGGCAACTCTTGATTCCTTAACACTTTGACCGGTCCTATACAGGCCAATCATATCAAGATCACGATCGCCGTCAATATCAACAAAATTCTTGTAAAAGAAATTTTCAGACAGCCCGAATCCGCAGGGCACTGCTTTATCAAAGACAGGAGCTGCTTTAGTCCCTGTATTCTCACTCCAAAGGTTTAGACTTTTAAAAGTTCCAATTCCGTTGAATTTCATTCCGAAGGCATCCAAATCTCCGTCATTGTCAATGTCAGCATAAGTGGCATTCATCAGTCCTTTCAACCCATACGGGCGCTGTTTGGATGACTCAAATGATGGCATTTCTGATGTTCCGCAATTTTCCAGAATTACCTGGCCAAAATCGTTAGCACCCAACAAATCCAAGTCACCGTCATTGTTAATGTCAACAACACACATCGGATATGTGTTAATCGATGAATTGAAAAGGCCTTTTGTCTCAATCCGCGTTTTCTCAGGATTAAATTGCTGAGCCAATGCCTGATTGCAAATACATGCAAAAAGGACTGACAAAGGCACCAGATAATTTTTCATCAATTGTGTTATCATGGCAGAAAGATTGAAATTTTCAATTCCCCTATTCAATTCTTGTATTTTCCTGATAGAAAAGTTTGTATTTAACTGTACCCACAGCATCCAGGTCTCCGTCGCCATCAATATCAACGAACTGAACATGTTCCAGCGACTCATCAACTCCTATTGTTGTAGCAGGAGTAAGTTCAGAAAAGGCTGGATTTTCTTTATCGCCATTATTCAATTGAATGTATTGTTTCGCATCCTTTTCGCCATCCAATTTACCAAAACAATATGCGTCTAAATCGCTGTCATTGTCAATATCGGCAAAGTCAATAATAACACCAGAGGTCTCCGGCAGCCCAAACGATTCTGATTGACTCGTTGAAAATTCCGGCGTTTCATTATTGCCTTTATTTTCCTGAAAAATTAATCCTGATTTTTTTACACCCAGGATGTCGAGATCATTATCGCCATCTATATCAACGAATCTGAACTTTTCAAATTCTTTATCCAGGCCAAACTCAAAAGCAACCGGTTCAGAAAACTGTGGTTTTTCAGGTGTTCCTGTATTCGTATACATTTGCCATACTCTTTTGCCTACTTTCATTTTTTTATACGAAATGCCGATGGCATCCAGATCTCCATCCCCGTCAATGTCCATAAAAGTTGAAAACATAATGTCTTTAAGTTCAAAAGGCATACTTAGAGGTTTTTCAAATGACGGCGATTCAGAGCTGCCTATGTTTGAATACAATAATGGAAAGTTCATCATAGTAAACATGAAATCACGGTCGCCATCATTATCAATATCCATGTATTGACAACTGTTGCCATTGATTTTTCCCGAATGGGGAATGCTTTTCAATTCAGAACTGAAACTTTGCGCAAATGATGAAATTGGGGTAAGCATTGCGAGTAATAAAATAGCTACTAATACATTGCGCTGCATTTGTAAAAAGCATTTTTGTAAACTTTTCATGAGTTGAATTTTTGCAAAAATAAGGATTATATTGTAAAATAGAACTAATGAAATCTATATTTTCCTACCCACATACATCCACGCAATTCCGCCCGACAATTTTATTGTACGGACTGTTTCAAACCCGCAACTGGTCAGTATTTTCACCATATCCTTCCCGTAGGGAAATTGCTGCACGGTTTGGTTCAGATACGTGTAGGCGCTGTTGTGGCGCGACAGACGGCGGCCACGCAGTGGAAGAATATTGTTAAAATAAAACTTATAAACGTTGCGCCAGAAAAAACTGGTTGGCATACCAAATTCAAGAATCACGAAATGCCCGCCGGGCGCGAGAATGCGATGCATTTCCTTCAGCCCTTTTTCAAGTGAGGCAAAATTCCGCACGCCGAATGAGCAGGTGATCAGATCGAACCGGCTTGATGCAAAGGGCGTTGCTTCGGCGCTGCATTTTACAAATTCCGCCATAATACCGGCTTTGCTGAGTTTTACTTCAGCAATCTCAAGCATTTTTTCCGACGGGTCCGCTGCAACAAGTTGTTTTGGATTCAGCTTCGAAAGTTCAATGGTGAGATCTCCGGTGCCGGCCGACATATCAAGGATTTGCTGCGGATTGAATTTTCGCACGGCCTTCCGCAGCTTTCTGCGCCAGATCACATCGATGCTGAAAGAAAGACGTCGGTTGATTTTATCGTAGGTTGGCGCAATGTCGTTAAACATTTCAACCACTTCGCGCGATTTATTTTCTTCGGAGGAGAAATTGTTCATGTGCTTACTCGCGGCTCCCGGACAGTGATTTCAAAAATCTTTCCTGGTCGACCGGCACAACTCCCACGTATTCGCAAACAATGCCGGCCGCGATATTCGACCACTCCGCCATTTCCTGTGCAGTAGCTCCTGCAGCCAAAGCCAGCGCGGCTACTGCAATTACGGTATCACCCGCACCCGACACATCGGCTACTTTGCGAACGCGCGTGGGCATATGAATGTAGCCCGGCTTTCCGTTTTCGTGGTGACAGAGCAGCATTCCACGCTCTCCGAGTGTGAGCAGCAGATAGCGGATATTTTGTTTTTGCCGGAACTCTTCGCAGAATGCGGCCAGATCATCCATTTCGTCCGGAATTTCCTTGTTCAGTGCATCGCGGAGTTCCTTCAGATTGGGTTTAAAAACCGTGACGTTTTTGTATTGCAGAAAATTTCTTTTTTTCGGATCAACCAGCACTGGAATATTATGTTTTGATGCGGTTGAAACAACAGATTCTATCAGTGCTGCATCAATCACACCCTTGTCATAATCTTCAAAAATAATGGCATCGAATCCATTCGAGTCAATGAGCGACTGCACATGCAATGTAAACTCTTTTTGAAGATCGGCGGGCAGGGGCGAATCAATTTCTTCGTCAACACGCAGCATCTGTACATTGTTTCCGATAACACGGAACTTTGTAGTTGTAATGCGGTCTGTGCTTTTGAGCAGGCCGTTTTTCGGCATTCCTTTTTCGGAAAGCAAATTTTCAAATTGCGAAGCTTTATCATCGTCGCCCAGCACGGCGGCCAGTACAGCGGTACTTCCAAGAGCGCTCACGTTGAGTGCCACGTTGGCGGCGCCACCCATGCGGCTTTCACGCTTTTCGACTGAAACTACCGGCACCGGTGCCTCAGGGCTGATGCGATCCACTTTGCCCCAGATATATGCATCGAGCATCACATCGCCGATGATGAGAATTTTCTTTTTCTGAAAAGGATTGTCCCTTAAATTCATAAGAATGGTTTTTGCCGTGTGCATGAATTAACTGCAAAAATAAGAATTTATTGAGGATCGTGATTTTTGCTTCCGGATGCTTGCCTGTCGAACGGTGCTTTTTATTTTTTCATGGCCCCTAATCCGTCTCCGCCCTGTACTCCGCGCGCGCGGGTTGTCTGTCAGTCGACGCACTCAGATCGCTTCGCGATGCAGAGAGGTCGCCTGTCCGCGCTGCTTGCGGGGTGTCGGGCTCCGCCGGGGTGCAGTGCCGGATTGCAATGTCGGGCTGCTGCTTTTTTTTGTATTCCCGGGATTTCATCCCGGGCCAATATCTGTCGCGCATTCTGCGCTTTTTGTGCTCCGCAGCTTTCTTGACGGCTTCGTCGCTCATCCTCAATCTGGGCGCGCGTCTCCTGCCTGCAACGTTTTACGTTGACGCGTGACTCAATCTCAACGCCCGTAACGTCTGTAACTTTGTAACGCTTGTAACGTCTGTAACGCATAACGCTGAATGCTGAAATTTAATTACATTTGTTTGCTTATTTGATTATGAAAAAACTGCATAAGCTCGTTTTGCGCTCCTACATTGGGCCGCTGATTCTTACGTTCTGCATTGCGGAATTCGTTTTGCTGATGCAATTTCTGTGGAAATACATCGACGACCTTGTTGGAAAGGGCCTCGATTTTCCGATTATCGGTCAATTACTTTTTTATGCCTCAGCCACTTTCGTTCCGATGGCTTTGCCTCTGGCAATCCTCCTGGCCTCGCTTATGACACTCGGAAATCTCGGCGAGCATTACGAACTGGTTGCTGCCAAAGCCTCCGGGATTTCGTTTCGTAAAATCATGATGCCGCTGGTTGTATTATCGCTCCTCATCAGTGGTGTCGCATTTTTCTTCAGCAATCAGGTGTTGCCGGTTGCAAATCTTAAAATGTTTTCTTTGCTTTATGATGTCAAAGAGCAGAAGCCGGCACTGAATATTCAGGAAGGTGTTTTCTACCGCGACATTGACGGATATGTAATTAAAGTTGGAGAGAAAGACAAAGACGGTCAGACCATTCGAAGAGTATTGGTGTATGACCACACAAAACCGGGCGGCAACTTATCGGTCACTGTATCCGAAAGTGGCTCCATGATTACAACTGAAGATAAGCGCACGCTTATTTTTACATTGTTCAATGGAACGAATTACACAGAAACCAGAAACAATAAGCAAAGTCTGACCAGGAGACCGATGCAGCGTGTTCATTTCCGGGAAGAGCAGATAAGATTTGATCTTTCATCATTTTCTATGAGTCGTACCAGCGAAGAATTGTTCAAGGAGCATTATCAGATGATGAATCTTGATCAGCTCACAGTTTCTATTGACACGCTGGAGACAGAAAGAATAAGCAGGCAGGATCAGTTTTCGTTCCAGTTGCTTCGTGGCTCTGGATATTACTACAATTTTTATCTTCTTCAGAAACGTAGACCACTGGCTGGAAATGATTCGCTGGCCGGTGATTTTTCTAAAATAAAGAATGATCTTTCGCCAACGCAATACAAAACAGCTGTTGGTGAAGCCATAGGGATGGCGCGTGCCAACTCCATGATGGTGGACAATTATACCAGGGAAATGGAAGCCAAGAAAAAAATTCTTATCAAGCACGAGGTTGAAATTCAGCGCAAGTTCACGCTTTCAATTGCTTGTCTGCTTTTATTTTTCATCGGAGCACCACTGGGTGCAATTATTCGCAAAGGTGGACTGGGAATGCCGCTGGTGGTATCGGTTATTGTTTTTCTTATGTATTATATCATTTCGATTACTGGTGAAAAAAGTGTAAAAGAAGGCGTATTGTCACCTGCATTCGGCATGTGGCTTTCCTCCATGATCCTGCTACCTTTCGGCATCTGGCTTACAATCAAAACAACCTCCGACAGCCCATTGATGGAGACCGATTCTTGGGTCAAGCTTGCAGAAAAATTCAATCGATTTTTTCGAATTAAAAAGAAAGCAGAATGAGAATCCTGCAGGTTTGTCATAAATCACCCTTTCCGCCTTCCGAAGGTGGGCCGATGGCCATGAAAGCCATCAGGGATGGATTATTGACTACCGGACATCAGGTGCATACATTCACACTCAGTACGCCTAAGTTCACTGTAAATGAGTCAATGGCAACCCAGATCAGCCATTTCTCGCATTCATTTCTCGACACTTCTGTTTATATCTGGCCGGCATTTCGAGACTTATGTCTGAACCGTTCGCACCATATTTCGCGTTTCTACAACAGCAAAATCGCATTACAGCTTCAGCAATTATTACAGAAATCATCCTTTGATGCAGTTCTGATTGAAAGTATTTTCATGATGCCTTATTTCGGAATGATCAGAAAATATTTTTCCGGACCGGTCATTCTGCGTGCTCATAATGTTGAGCATTTAATCTGGGAACGAATTGCAGCCAATGAAGGAAACATGCTGAAAAGGAGATATCTCAGAATTCTGGCCAAACAGCTGAAAAGATTCGAAACCAACTGTTTTCTTCAGGCGGATGCCATAGCAGCTATAAGCAACATTGATGCTGCTGCAATTCAAAAATTGGCTCCTGAAGCTGATGTTGAAACAATCGCCTTTGCCATAGAATCAAAACAATCGCCTCGTCCGGAAAAGCCTTTCGAAGCTCGTTTCGGACATATCGGCTCGATGGACTGGACGCCAAATTCAGAAGGAATAGACTGGTTTCTGAGCCACGTATGGCCGCAGGTTTCGATGCAATTTCCTGCTGCGGAATTTCATCTGGCCGGCCGCAACATGCCTTCGCGTTTTACAAGCAATAAAGCCATCAACCTCTTTGTTGACGGTGAAGTTGAAAGTGCAGAGAATTTTATGTTGTCGCTCGAGGCTATGATTGTTCCTTTGTTTTCTGGCAGTGGTGTGCGTATAAAAATTGCCGAAGCCATGTCGCTTGGAATTCCTGTAATTACAACACCTGTGGGTAGCGAAGGGCTCCATGTGACTCACAGGAAAGACATTATAGTTTGCAGCGATGCAACTCAAATGATAAGCGAAATTTGTCAGGTTATTTCTGACCCTG
The DNA here is from genome assembly GCA_001769275.1 of Bacteroidetes bacterium GWF2_43_63. Classification (NCBI taxonomy): domain Bacteria; kingdom Pseudomonadati; phylum Bacteroidota; species Bacteroidetes bacterium GWF2_43_63. The sequence goes on from MEOQ01000040.1 coordinate 270,858, forward strand.
CAAAAATACATGGCATTGCTTCAGAAGGCATGAATACTATCAAACAGCATCATTCTCCTGAATTAATTACTCAAAAACTCATTTCACTTTTTGAGCGAAAAATGAAATCATGACTCGTCCTAAAATATTTGTGATATTACCACGCATCCCATGGCCACTTGAAAAAGGTGACAAGTTGCGATCGTATTATTTTTTAAAAGGACTTAGCGAATACTACGACATCACATTGTTTGCCTTGTATGATGAGCGCTATGACAACGATGTAATCGAAAAAATAAAGTCCGTTACGGGTGAATATCATTTTTTCCGGATTCATTTATTTTCTGTTTTTCTTCATGCAGTGATGGCTTTGTTCACCGGAAAACCATTCCAGGTAGCGTATTTCACCAGTAACCGGCTCAAACGGGCAGTTCGGAAAGCCGCACGGAATCAGCATCCGAAGGCCGTTTTCTGCCAGCTTGTCCGAACGGCGCAATATGCGCGCGGACTTGATTGTGTGAAAATTCTTGACTATCAGGACACCTTGTCATTGGGTATGAAACGCAGGGCTGCATCTGCTTCCGGAGTATCAAAAATGTTTTTCAAAAACGAGGGCAATCGCCTGATGCGCTATGAAGCAATGGTTGCTGGCTGGTTTGATCACACGCTGATTATTACAGATCAGGATCTGGCGGAATTGCCTGTGAGTGATGCCAAGGTGCATGTGATTCCAAATGGAGTCGACACACAACATTATACACCCGCTGAAGGCAAAATCAAGCATGCAATGTTGTTTGTAGGAAATATGTCGTATCCGCCCAACATCAATGCCATGGAGTATTTTGTGGAGTATGTTTTGCCTGGCGTTGTTGATCGCATACCCGATGCAGAGCTGGTTATAGCAGGTGCCAAACCACACAGTCGTGTGAAAATGCTGGCATCGGATCATGTAATAGTAACTGGCTGGGTCGATGATCCGCGTGAGTATTACAAATGTTCATCTTTGTTTATTGCTCCGATGCAAATCGGAACCGGTCTGCAGAATAAATTGCTCGAAGCTATGGCTATGCAAAGGCCTTGTATTACAACTGATTTAGCAAACAATGCGCTGGGAGCCAGACATGGAGATGAAATCCTTGTTGCCGAAGACGCACATGAATGGATAGAACTTATTGTTGCATTATTAAAAAATGAAGACGAACAAAAACGCATCGCAATAAATGGGCGAAAATTCGTTATTGATAAATATTCCTGGCCAGCACAAATTGACAAAATCCACCAAATCATCGAATCATGAAAGAAAAATCACTCATCAGCACAATCATCATCGCTGTCGCTATCATTACTACCGGCTATCTGCTCGGGACAAACTACAAAAATCGCAGTCAGAAACCGCATACTGTCGAAGTTACGGGACTGTCTGAAAAGAATTTCTCTTCCGATCTGATTGTTTGGAATGGATCATTTTCAAAATTTAATAAAGACATGAAAGTGGCTTCCAATGAACTTAAAAAGGACGTTGAAAAAGTCAGGGCATTTCTTAAAGAGCTCAATGTTCCGGAAAACGAGATTCTGTTTTCAGCGGTGCAAATCAATCGCGAATACGAGACCACTTACGACAACGACGGAAACAGCAAAAGCACATTCACCGGCTACCAGCTTACGCAGAATGTAAAAATCGAATCCAAGAATATTAAGCTTATTGAAAAAGTGTCGCGCGACGTTTCAGGACTGATTGACGATGGAGTTGAGTTTTACAGCGAGTCTCCAATGTTTTATTATACCAAGTTGTCCGATTTGAAACTTCAGCTGATTGAAGAAGCTACGAAAGATGCGCGTTTGAGAGCCGATAAAATTGCCGAAAACAGTGGTGGAAGCATTAAGCGTTTACTCGAAGGAGACATGGGCGTTTTTCAGATTACAGCCCGCAACAGCAACGAGGATTACAGCTGGGGTGGTGCATTTAATACCACTTCGCAGGAAAAAACCGCATCCATCACCGTGCATCTCGTTTTCGAAGTCCGATAATTCAAAACAGTCTGTATGATTAATTTTTCCCGGGAGAAAATACTCTTTTTTCTTTTGCTCCTTGTGCCTGCATTTGCTGTGGCACAGCAGAAAACCACAATAAGCGGCCGTATTACAGAAAAAGGATCGGGCGAAACACTCATCGGTGTCAATGTCTATATTCCTTCTTTGAAAACCGGCACAGTGAGTAATGCTTATGGCTTTTATAGCATCACATTCAGCAGCGATAGAGAAGTCGAAATGGTTTTTTCATATGTTGGATTTTCCGCCGTAAGCATTCGGGTGAAGCCGGGCGAAAATGCAGAAAAAGACATTACATTGTCGCCCAATGTTGAATTGAAAGAAGTCGTTATTACCGACTCGGTGCTCAATAAAGTAAGCGATAACGCGCAAATGAGTAATTTCCAGCTCCCGGTTGAATATGTAAAGGAAATTCCAGCGCTGCTTGGCGAAAAGGATGTGTTCAAAGCTTTGCAATTATTGCCGGGTGTTCAGAAAGGAAATGAAGGCAGCAGTGGTCTGTATGTGCGTGGCGGTGGACCCGATCAGAACCTGATTATACTTGATGATGCTACGGTATATAATGCAAATCATCTTTTCGGATTTTTCAGTCTTTTCAATGGCGATGCACTAAAAAGCATCGAACTCATCAAAGGTGGCTTCCCAGCTCGCTATGGTGGTCGCTTATCATCGGTGGTTGACATGAATATGAAAGATGGAAACCGCGAAAAAATCAGTGGAGAAGGTGGCATCGGAATTATTTCTTCGCGACTGACACTCGAAGGTCCGATTATTAAAAACAAATCATCCTTTCTGATATCCGGCCGCAGGACTTATATCGACGCACTTATGCGACCGTTCATGAATAAAGAAAACGGCACTTTTGGATATTATTTTTACGATTTGAATGCAAAAATAAATTACGAGTTTGATAAAAAAAACCGGCTTTATCTGAGTGGATATTTTGGTCGCGATAAATTTCATTTTGCCGAAGCCAACAATCTTACATCCAACAGTTCGCGGTTTAAGGCAGGCATGTTCTGGGAAAATGCAACAGCTACGCTGCGATGGAATCACGTCTTTTCAAACAAAGTCTTTTCCAACGCTTCGTTGATTTTCAGCAATTACGGTTTGAATATTTATCAAGAAGAAGAATACGACGACTCCCGGTTCAGTCTCGATTATTCGAGCGGAATTCGTGATCTGGGGCTGAAATACGACTTTACATATTACCCCAATACTTATCACACTATTCGCTACGGAATGCAATCAACATGGCACCGTTTCAAGCCTTCTGCCGTTGTTCTCGAAATGACCAGCACTGATGATTTTGTTTCGGAGATCAGTTCCATTCATACGCTTGAGAATTCAATCTACATCGAAGACGAATGGAAATGGAACCGCTGGCGTGGCAATTTGGGTATGAGAGCATTTGATTTTATTACAGACTCATGCCATTATATTAGCCCGGAACCGCGCGTTGCTGTTGGTTTTATGCTCACTGAACTTTCCAGCATGAAGGCTTCATGGACAATGATGAACCAGAGTGTCCACCTGCTGAGCAGCACCGGAATGGGCCTGCCGACTGATCTCTGGGTCCCTTCAACTAAAAACATAAAACCGCAGAAGGCCTGGCAGGCTGCACTGGGATATGCCCGCGATCTTCCAAAAGGTCTTGCTCTTACAATAGAAGGTTATTACAAAAAAAGCGATAATGTGATTGGGTATCGCGAAGGCGCAAGCTTTATGATGATTAATGATCCGTCCGATGCCAATCAATTCAGCTGGGAAGAAAACATCACTGCAGGTCAGGGCTGGTCGTATGGGGCTGAAATTCTGCTACAGAAAAAAACAGGCAAGTGGACCGGGTGGGTAGGATATACGCTCAGCTGGACTCAGCTTCAGTTTGACGAGCTCAACAGTGGTGAAAAATACTATGCAAAATACGACCGTCGTCATGATATTTCAATTGTGAATATGCATAAAATCAATGATGTATTTACGGTTAGCTGTGTTTGGGTATTCAGTTCCGGCAACGCTTTAAATCTGCCTGTTGAAACCTATGATGCTATTTCTCATGATGCTGGCAGCAATGCTTATCCGTATTACAACACATCGTTTTATGGACCGAAAAACAGTTTTCGCCTTAATCCTTATCATCGCCTGGACGTTGGTCTGCAACACCATCAGAAGCGCGAAAAGACTGTTCACACCTGGGAAATTGGCATGTACAACATGTATAACCGGCACAATCCCTATTTCTACTATGTCGAAAACAACTACATAACTGGTGACAATCAGTTAAAGCAGGTTTCTCTGTTTCCAATGATTCCGTCATTTTCATATAGCATAAAATTCTGACCATGAAAAAGACACACATTTTTTTAATTGCATTGCTGGCTTTGTTTTCATCCTGCGAGGACATGGTAACAAATGTTGATGTTCCTGCATCGGAGTCACATTATGTAATCCATTCATATTTGTCGCCTGAAGACACCGCGGTTATTGTCTATGTTGACCGCTCAGAACCTGTGTTTGGCGATAGTGATAACGACACTTCGTGGATTTCGCAGGCACACGTTTTTGTCAATGGAATCGAGCTCTCACGTGTCAGCGACTATAATATTAAGTTTTTAATACCGGCTGACTCGCTGCCCATTGTAGCTGGTGAAACTTATACTGTGTCGCTTCAGATCGGGACGGAGAATGTTTGCTCTGGATCATGTACAGTGCCTCTCATCAGAAATGAATCATTGTTGTATAAAGGAATTGACTCGGTTGAAAATCAGGGTTATGACGGATTTACCTACTATGACTATTACATTCTTTATTCATTCACCGACATTGCGACCGTTGAAAACTTCTATCGCATTGCTGCGGAATTCAATTATGTAGACCCGTATTCAAGCGATACTGCGGTTTATACGATTTATCCGGAGAGTGTTCAATTTATTAAAGATGTTTTGTTCAGCGGCAGCGAATATTCTGACCGGATTTTAGTGGGCGGAAGTGAAACCCTTTCTGGTATTACTGGCCTAAAGCTGTTTTTGTACACATCCGATAATAATTATTATCATTATCATCGGGCCATTTTGTCGCAAACGGATGACCCGTTTTCGGAACCCGTGATTGTACCTACAAACATTGATAACGGACTTGGTTGTGTTGCCGGCTACAGAAAATATGTGCTTAATGTTTTTTGAGTCGCTTTGATTTGTTACCGAATAACCCCATTTTTTCGTACTGATGAAAAAATATTGCTGATTATTCAGATTTCTTAATATATTTACGTCACATTAAGGGGCGTTGGTATGAAAAAAATCTTTATCATTTTGGCTGCATTTTTTTTATTGCAGGCTACTTCAGTCAGTGTTCAGGCGCAGAATCCAAACAAGACTGCGGAGCGTGAGTGGAAAATTCTGTTCGATGAATCACTCGAATGGTATAATTTCGGCTATTTTGAAAATGCCGTGCGTGGTTTCAAGCGCCTGCTGGTGAAGGATCGTGAGAATTGCAATATCAATTTTTATATTGCCATGAGCTATTACTATCTGCGCCGCCCGGCCGATGTGGTACTGCCATACATGGAAAAAGCTTCGAAGAAAGTCAACCCCTATTACAGTTACACTTACAAGGAAACTTCGTCTCCGGTGTTCTCGTTGCTATATCTCGGACAGCTTTATATGAATGTGTATGAATTTGATAAAGCTGATTCAGCATTGATGCGTTTCGGGATGTATCTGACTGAGAAAAATCGAGATGCAGCTTATATTTGGGAACTTTCGCTATCGATGAATTATGTCAATAATGCGCGCGTTAATTATGACAATCAGCTGAAAAATGTTTCTGTCGAGAATCTTAAGCTGATAAATTCCAGTTACAACGAAGGTCAACCGTTTCTATCGCCTGACGGAAAATCACTGTTTATGACGTCGGACCGAAAAGGATCCACCGGTGGACAATGGCTTAATGATACCTATAAGTCCGATGTGTACATGGTCACCATAAAAAGCAATAATTTTTCCAAACCCAAGAAGATGGGACAGCGCATGAATACTGCATCTGCAGACATGTGCAACAGCATGGGCGAGGGTGGAAAATATCTGCTCATCAGCCGCGAAGATAAAAACAACAAGGATTATAATATTTACTCGTCTGAAATAAGCGGAAAGCGATTTAAAGAACCGGAAAAGCTGAATCCAAATATCAACAGCAAAGACAACGAAGTCCACGCTTATGTTTCGCTCAATGGAAATGTCATGTATTTCTCCAGCGACCGGTTGGGTGGATATGGCGGCCTTGATATTTATATGTCTGAAAAAATGCCCAATGGCGAATGGGGCCCGGCCTATAATCTGGGACCTACGGTCAACACATGGTTTGATGAGGACTATCCGTTTATTCTGGATGATGGTGTCACTCTTTTCTTCAGCTCAAATTGCACAAAAAGCATGGGCGGCTTTGATATTTTTGTTTCGACACTTTCAGAAGAAGGTATGTGGTCGGATCCTGAAAACATTGGATATCCCATCAACACTACATCTGACGATACCGGTTTTTCAATGTCCCGCGATGGCTTAACCGGATTTTATGCTACTGCCCGTGAGGCGCAGACCAATGGGCATATCGGAAATCAGGATATTTACAGAATTCATTTCGGAAAATAAAACATGAAATATTTCGCATCTGTTCTTATTTTCATACTGCTATGGATGGGTTCAGTTGCGCAGCAGAAATATGAACTGGCAGAAGAAAATGTCTATGCCTCATGCGTCGATTACAAGCTGGTTGACAGTTCCGGCGCCACTTTAACAGTTCCGAAATCAGTGAAGGAAGGACTTCTCTGTCCCTCACTGCTGTCGCTTGATGGCGATACACTTTGTTACCGCTCCGGTAATTCAATCCGTATCTTTCATATTTCGTCCGGACTGGATTACAAGCTGTTTGATGTTTTTGATGATGTTGATGGTGTGTCTGGTCCTGTCTGGTCTCCATCGCATCGGAGGATTGGTTTTATCATCATTAATCAGCAGCGCTCACATGGCTATAATGATTTCTGCAGAATTATAATTCTTGACCTGAATTCAGATTTCAAAGTTATTGGCAAACATAAATTTGATCGTCCGGTTAATTTCAGTTGTGGCAGCATTTGCTCATCTGATGCTGGAACTGACTTTCGTTTTCTCGATGAAAACAATTTTGAATATACCCGCAACATTAATATTGATGAGCGTCCGGGAGAAAAGGGATTTGTTTTCATTGAAAACTAAAATCAATCTATTGTTGCAGCAGTCAATGATTCAGTGATATTTTGATTGCCTGATATTCATAAAGGCAATTTCTGAAAAATCTTTGTTTGAAAATAATCAAACAAAATGTTTCAAACAAAATGTTTCAAACAAAATGTTTCAAAAATGTTGTATATTTGTTGAAAATTTGGGACAATGAATACCGATTTTAATCCTTTTCCTGTTTCTGGCTATTATGGGGCTGAGTATTTTTGTGATCGTGAAAACGAAACAAATCTTATTCGCAGGAATATCCGAAACAATATCAACACAACAATGTTTTCTGTCCGACGCCTCGGAAAAACCGGACTTATTCATCATATTATTGAATCCTATTCAAAAGACAGGCAGGTTGTTTGTCTCTATATCGATATTTTCAGCAGTACCTGTCTGATGGATTTCACCAACATGCTGGCAACGGTAATTTACAACCGTTTTCCAGAAACAAATACAATTGGGAAAAAGGTCATGAAAGCCATCGCCTCGTTGCGCCCTGTTATTAGCTACGATACGCTTTCTGGTGACCCCGAAGTCAGGTTTGAATACAATGCCGCTTCACAGTATGAAAAAACCTTGCAGCAGCTTTTTTCGTTTCTTGATGGTCAGGGAAAGAAAATTGTATTCGCTATAGATGAATTTCAGCAGATACTTGAATTCCCGGAGAAAAACACCGAAGCGTTGTTACGTACTCACATCCAACGATTAAAGAATACTTTTTTTGTTTTTTCCGGCAGCAATCAGAAAATGATGCACGAAATTTTCAACAATGCCAAACGCCCGTTTTATGCGAGTTGCAGCAATGTCAATCTTGGTTTTATTGACGAAAGCAGGTATGCTGCCTTTATACGCGAAAAGTTTGCTGAACATAAGCGCAGTATAAGTGATGAATGCATCCGGTTTATTCTCGAGTTCACACACCTGCATACTTTTTACACACAATATTTCTGCAATCATTTGTTTGCATGTGGGATTAAGCGTATTACAAAAGACGATGGGTATGCTGCAGCGATAGAAATTCTGAAGTTGAATGAAAGTACCCACTTTCAATACCGGAGTCTGCTCACCAAGGCACAGTGGCAACTCCTGACAGCGCTCGCCAAGGAAGAAAGGCTGCAAAAGGCTCATTCGGCTTCGTTTTTGAAAAAATATTTATTGGGTACATCAGCGCATGTTACGCGGGGAATGGCAGCTTTGATTGAAAAGGATCTGGTTTATCACAACACATCTATAGAGCAGCCCTATTACACAATCTACGATAAATTCCTGATGCGCTGGCTTCAACGGTTGTAAACACTTTCATATTTCCAGAATATAATTGGTTCAACTAGTTTTTGTGTGGCAACTTTTCCTCTTTGACAACACCCGGCAATAATTTTTGTACTCTGACAAATTTATTGCAAAATCTGAAGCAAGTATCATCGCAGATGATGCCCGCTTCGAATTTGTGTCAATATGTTGTGCTTGCGGCTATAAATCGTTTAGCGAAAATTCGCTTAATTCGCGGAGAAAAAGTGGGGCTGTCTTGATTGTTTTCCTGGTGATTGCGGTTGTGTCTTAATAGCTGTTTCTTGTTCGAAGACTGTGTATATGTGCGCCCTTATTTAAGTTTTCAGTGGCACAGTATTGTGAAAATAGCTTCTGATATTTTGTCTGGTATCACACAAAACATTGTTGTCCGATAAAATTGAAGACTGATAATCATCATTTATTTCAATTTGCAAAATTCTGCAAATCGCTGTACTTTTGTCAAAATTTTCCAGATGATTTCCTTCGAAGAAGCTTTTGATATTGTCAGCTCTCAACCCGTTGTTGTTGATACGGAATTGATACCGTTTGATGAATCGGCCGGACGTATTCTTGCTGAAGACGTCTGTTCAGATATGGACATGCCGCCGTTCGACAAATCGGCGGTGGATGGCTTTGCATGCCGGGTTTCTGACATTATGCTGCCGATGAAAGTCATTGAAACTGTTCCCGCAGGGAAAATGCCAGAAAACACGGTGACCGAAGGAACCTGTATTCGCATCATGACAGGAGCTCCGGTTCCGGCTGGCGCTGATATGGTGCTGATGGTCGAAGATTGTGAAGTAAATAATGAAATTGTCGTTTACAAAGGTGCCTCAAAGAATAGCAATATTGCCCATCGCGGTGAAGATATGAAATCTGGCGCGCTGCTAATTACCGCATCAACGCTCATTAAACCGCAGCACATTGCCGTGCTGGCTGCCGTCGGTAAAACTGAAATTTCGGTATTCAGACAGATCAAGGTTGGTGTGATGAGTACGGGAAGCGAGCTTGTGGAGCCGGATGCAACACCATCGCCTTCACAGATCCGGAACAGCAATTCATGGCAACTGATGGCTCAAGTCGTTTCTCATGGCGGATTTCCGACCTATTACGGCATTGTTCCGGATGATTTTGAAACAACAGTTGCGGCCCTTCAGAATGCTGTAAGCGAGAATGACATTGTGTTTCTGAGCGGCGGTGTTTCAGCGGGCGATTTCGATTTTGTGCCGAAGGCCATGCAGCAAATCGGATTTGAAATAATTTTTGACAGCATCGCAGTTCAACCCGGACGTCCGACAACGCTTGCAAAAATGGGCAATAAATATATTGTTGGCTTGCCCGGAAATCCGGTGTCATCTTTTGTTCAGTTTGAATTGCTTGGATCAGTACTGATAAACCGTCTGGGTGGAAACAACCCTGAAATGAAAGTGATGAAAGGGATTACGGGTCAAACATTTCATCGTAAGAAAGCGGTGCGGAAATCTTTTTATCCTGTATCGGTCAATGAATCCGGAAGACTTGTTCAGGTTGAATATCACGGATCGGCACACATCAATTCGTTGCTGAAGGCGGTGGGTGTGATTGCGATGGAGATGGGCGTAAATGAAATTGCAGAAGGGACTGAAATTGATGTTAGACTGTTTTAACCGCGAAATAAATTACCTGCGTGTATCGGTCACTGACCGCTGCAACCTGCGCTGCACCTACTGTATGCCTGCAGACGGAGTTCCGATGCTTACGCATACCGATATTTTATCTTTCGATGAAATTGCTGATGTTGTTCGCTATGGAGCAGGGCAGGGAATAACGAAAGTGCGCATTACAGGCGGAGAACCATTGGTGCGAAAAGGCATTGTAAATCTTGTTTCTATTCTTTCTAAAATCAATGGAATAAAGGAACTCACTATGACCTCGAATGGGATTCTGCTTCCGGTTTTTGCGAAAGAACTGAAAGCAGCCGGTCTGCATCGAATCAACATCAGTCTCGACACCATGAATGCAGAACGGTTTGCCGCAACTACGCGTGGCGGAAATCTGAATGATGTTATTGCCGGAGTCGATGCGGCTATTGAAGCGGATCTTACTCCTGTGAAACTGAATTGTGTGATTAAAAATTCTCCTGAAGATCCGGATGCAATATCTGTAAAAGAATTTGCTGTTAGCCGCGGAATTGAGGTACGTTATATTCATCTGATGGATTTACACCTCGGCGAATTCAGCAAAGTGATTGGAGGCGATGGTGGAAATTGCGCATCGTGCAATCGCTTACGCCTGACTGCCAATGGAAATCTGATCCCATGTCTGTTCAGTAATCTTGAATACAATGTTCGAAAACTCGGATTAGAAAAGGCATTTGAGATGGCACTCGGAAACAAACCGGTTTCAGGAACTACTTCAAACACGCATGGATTCTATAATACCGGAGGATGATATGCAAATGTGAAAATGTGCGACTCACGTAAAACGTGACAAGTGCGTCGATGTGGAAATGTGAAAATACGAGATGAGAAAGAATTTGAAAATTCGGTAATTTGAAAATTTATTCACATATTATATTGCATTCAAAGGAGTTCATGAGCTCACGATTTCATCGTTCGGTTGAAAGTGTGATGATTTGAAAATGAACATTGTCACCTTGTCACCTTGTCACCTTGTCACTTTGTAACGACTGTAACGCGTAACGACTGTAACTTTTGTAAAGAAAATGAACAAATGAAATATCTAATAGGAATCGACGACACCGATAACCTCACCAGCCGCGGCACGGGCTTTATTGTGCGCGATCTTGCCCGCCAACTGCAAGAAGCCGGAATTGCCGAGCCGCATTGCGTTTCGCGGCATCAGTTGTTTTTTCATCCGGATATTCCATACACATCGCACAACAGCTCTGCCTGTCTTGAGGCTGATTCGGATCGGCCAGATGACCTGAAAAAATTCTGCCTTAGTTATTTGTTGGATGTCGCTGCAGAGGGTTCCGATGCTGGCTTATGTATTGTGGTTTTTGATGCGGTTTCGGAAGAGCAAATTCAATGGGGCCTCCGAGCGAAAAAGGAAATTCTCACGCAGGATGCAGCCCGAGAGCTGGCACAGCGCCACAATATTTTTCTGGAAGGTTTGACGGGTACCCGCGATGGAATTATTGGGTCCTTAGCTGCCTGCGGGTTGCGCAAATATGGCAACGATGGACGGATTCTGATGCTTGCTGCTGACTTCAGATCCTTTAAAGGAGCAATAAGTGCATCCTTGATATGCAGAAATTTTCATATTCAAAATATTTTTGATAATTTTGGCGTCCCGATTCCCCCCGATGCTGAAATATATCTTGACGAAGGGTGGAAACCGGTGATGAAAGATGGCAAATACACTTTAATTGTGGAGAAAGATGGCGAACACACTTGGAAATCAATCAGTAAGGAGTATCTCAGGTCCATTTCGAGCTGACATTACACTTGCATTTCAAATATTAATTCTGTTTGCAGCTGGCTTTGGCGCGGTCGTTTTACATGCACGTTTCAGAAATCCGATCGGAATTCCTGGCCACCACGGGTTGGAATTTATGGCATTGGCTGTTGCAACTGCGTTGTCATTTCGTTTTCGCTTGCGTGGTGTCATTTTCGCACTTGGCGCAGGATCAGCTTTATTTCTGCCATTTATTGGTTTTACCGATCCTTTTGCAGAAATTGTCTTCATGCTCCCAGCCATAATTTTGTGCCTTCTTGCTGATGCATTCCGCGTTGGAGGAAAAGCTGGTGCGCTTCTTTTGTTTGCTTTTGGAGGACTTGCCTATATGGCCATTCCTCTTTCTCGCCTTGCCATTCATGCAACAACCGGATTTCCATATAAATCTCTTTTGATGAACCCGTTCTACACTACTTTTATGCATTTCGCATTTGGTGTGGCTGGAACGATACTCGGTTATTCCATTTATCAAGGGCTTAAACGCCTTTGATTTTTTTGTATATCGATATGAAAATATTTACAAGACCACTTGCTTATATTTCTCTCTGTTTATTGTTTGCGGCTGTGGTGACAACATCGTGTACGCCTGATGAAACCGCAGGATTGCCTCCATTGCTGAAAGTGACATTTGCCGATAGCTCCGCAATTGCTGATACCAGCATTGAAGCAGGGCAGAGTATTGAACTTATTATTGAAGGCATTGGTAACGAAAAAAATATTACCTATTTTGCATTGCTGCGCAACGGCCAGCATGTGCTCGACAGCGGCCTTAATGCACCTTCGTTTGTTTCACACCGAAGCATTATCAGAGGAACTGACAGCATTGAAAATTATACCGTGCTGATTCGTGATCGGGATTTCAATGAAACAAAGTTTACGTTTTCCATTGGATTGAAACCCACATTGGTATATGGCGAAATATTTACGCTGGATCATGTAATACTCGGAGCGCAGAATAATGCAGCCATTGGGGGTTTTCTCAATCTGTTTTCTGCGCAGATTTATAATTTGTCGCAAGCCTTTTTGAATCAGGATTCCGTGCAAATGCTTTATTTCTATGATGCCACAGATTTAAACACCATCGCCTCGCCAAATGCGAACATAGATACTTCGTATTTTGGCGGCAGCAGCGGGCTTGCTAACTGGACAACAAAAAATGAGATTCGCTATGAACAGCTGTATTGCACCGAACAGGAATTTCTCGACATGCAGCACGACTCGCTTATAATAGCAAATATTTTTCCGTACGAAACCGGCAAGCGAAAGGCGAAACTGTTGCAGGCGGGACACATATATGAGTTTTGTTTTGCAGGAATGTATGGCATTTTCTATGTCAACAGTGTTTCGGGAACCGATGCTGGATTCATTGATATCAGTATAAAAATGCAGCTGTGATGAAAAATATTCCCATCTTACTTTTTGGATTATTTTTATCGCTGCAGCTTTTTTCGCAACAGACATTCAAAGGCGTAGTGCGCGATGCAGGTACAGGCCGCGTCATTGAAAGTGTTACTGTGACTGTTGATGGAATCAGACTGGGAGCCATCAGCGACGCAACGGGAATTTTTACATTTCAGCTTCCTGGCAAGGGTCCGTGGGTACTCAGATTAAGACACATCGCCTATGAAAGTGTGGCCTGGAATGTCAGAAAGCAAAATGACAGCGTTGCAATTTCAGAAATAATTTACTTGCAGCCCGCTCCCCATCAGATAAATCCGGTGGTTATCACATCCGACCGTGTCGAGAAAAACACAGAAGATGTGCCGGCGCGAATGAATATAATTAATTCCACAACCATCCAAAGTTCGCCGTCAACCAATATTGATGAGGTCCTGAGATCGGTACCCGGTATGTATGTAAACCGCAGCTGGGGCATGTATTCACGAAACGCAAGTGTAACCATGCGCGGCATGGGAAGTGCTTCGCGTGTTCTGGTAATGCTTGACGGAATTCCTCTGAATAAATCCGGAGGCGGGGGAGTCAACTGGAACCTGCTTCCCAACGGGGCTTTCGAAAAAATTGAAGTAGTGAAAGGCCCTGGATCCAGCATGTATGGCAACAATGCAATGACCGGTACCATCAACCTGATTACTGGCTCTGCGTCGGATAAGGAAAGTGCTGAAGCTGATTTTTTTATTTCTCAGTTTAATACGCAGGGAATAAGTTTCAGATTAACAACGCCGGCGAAAGTAAAGAAACCTTATGCATGGCTCAGTCTTTCAACAATGCAAGGCGATGGATATTATCTCGATCCGGAGGAAGTACGAAATGATTACTCTTCGAAGTGTTTTTTAAATCAGTATAATGCATATCTGAAAACCGGATATTTAATCAGCGATAGTGCCCGAATCGAGCTCTCAGCGCTTGGTTCAGGATTCCGGTCTGGTTTAGGTACCAGCATTTTTGAAGTGAATGGAAACTACGATGATTTTCAGACATGGATGGGCAGTTTGCGTTATCATGTCGTCAAAAAGAAAAGCACCTGGAATGCAGTTGCGTTTGTCAATCACGAAAATTATTTCAATCAGAGCGAAAGCATTAATAGTTACAGCGAATACAAACTCTCCGAAAATCCGACAAAGAAAATTGATGCAGGAATTTGGACAACCGTTGAAAACCGCATCAAAAGCGGGCTTGAAATAGTAAGTGGATTTGATTATAAATTTTCTGTTGAAGATGGTGCGAATCTGTATCTGACAGCAACCGATGAAATTTATTTTTTCGGGATGCATAATTTTGCAGCGATTTTCACACAAGCATCAAAGAAAATCGGAAAGCGTTCATTGCTGCAAGCCGGACTGAGATACGATTTCGGGCAATACAGCCAGGGTGAAATTCTGATTGAAAATCCAACAGCACTCAGCGATTTTCTCATCCCATATTCCGGGCAGCATCCAAAAAGTACATGGCATAGTTTAAGCCCAAAAGTAGCATACAAAATCAATTTTTCCAATAAGTTGAATGCCTATGCTTCAGTATCCAAGGGCTTCATGCCGCCTACGATTGATGACATGACGCGCTCCGGAAAAATTCGCAAAGGAATAAAAGTTGCCAATCCGTTTCTTGAGCCGGAAGTACTATATAATGTTGAAACCGGCATTCAGTACCAGTTCTCCGAAAAAATTAATATTGAACCAACAGTATTTTATTCCATTGCAGACAATATGATTTATCAGGTTTGGACAGGCGACTCCGTTGAAATACTGAGTGATGGCCCAAAGCCGATGATTCAGAAAAGAAATGTTTCGCAGGGAACGGTTGCCGGATTTGAATTGGCATTGACGTACGATCCGCTGAAATGGCTTTCAGCACAGGCTGCATATTCGTTCAACGAATCAAAAATTACGAAATACAAAGCGCTTGAGGGAGATGCAGACTTATCCGGACTTTATATGGCTGAAGTTCCGAAACACCTGTTGTCGGTTGACGTGCGTATGAAATACAAAATTCTCACTTTGTCAACTGAATATCGTTATACCGGTGAAACTTTTCTGGATGATGAAAATTCAGGCATTACTGACGACTATCATGTTGTCAATGTCACATTGGGAGCGCGAATCAAGAACTACAACATTGGCTTGTCAGTCAATGATCTTTTCGACACGCAGTTCATCGACAAGAAAGGTTACCTCAGTCCGGGACGATTTGTGTCGGCGAGAATTAATGTCAAACTTTGAAGACTCGAACAAAATTGCTTCAGCTAATTGAATTTTACTACTTTTGCAATCGATATGCATATATATGCATAACTCGTTGAATATATGAAAACAAGTGTATTTATATCGGTTTTGGTATTGTTTGCGGCGTTCACTTCATGCCGTAAGGACGACGATACGACGACACCTCCAATTCTGCAACTGCAATTGGGCGGCGCTTATGTGTCGGACAGCGCCGTGCTGGCTATTAACGACACTATTTGTTTTGCAGTTCATGCTGAAGGGATTTCGTCAAATCTGACTTACTTCAAAGTAGATGTGGTGAGTGATGAAGGCTCTTCGACCATCTATGACGAAGGCATGAACAGTAAGACATTCGATGCTACAAAAATATTTTTCAAAGGCATCGCTGACGAAGAGACATTTGTAATCACCGTGATGGATTACAACAGGAATACAACCACAGCTTCATTTACCGTTTTTCGTGACACGCTGAGCGGTTTTGGCTCGATATATCATTTTTCGAATCTGGTGCTGGGATACCAGAACAACGCATCAGCAGGGCATTACCTTGATCCCGTCACCGGAAATATTTACAATGAGGCTACCGTTTCCGGGCAGGAGAGCGATGTTGATATAATAGTATATTTTTATTTAAGCAGCGGAACTCCGTCACCAACACTTGTCTGTCCTGCACAAGCCGATGCGCAGGCACAATATCCGTCAATAGCGGACTGGCCTGTTCAGAATGCAACCTTGTATGATTATCACACTTCGGATTACGATCTTATTTCAGCAGCGCAATTCGATGCATGCACCAACGACAGTCTGCTCCTGGCCGCATATAATCCGACTTTTGTGAATCAGAAATGCAAATTTGCGCTGGCCGGAAAAATTATTCCGTTCATGACTGCCGATGGCAAAAAGGGCCTGATAAAAGTGATTTCCGCCGACCAGGCCGACACGGGCACAATGTCGATTGAAATTAAAATCCAACAATAACAAAAAACAAGAACATGAAAAAAGTTTTACTTCTCTTTGTCGCAGTGCTGAGTTTCAGCACAATTAGTTTTGCTCAGATGGATACCGTAATCGGATTCACATTTCCGGTTGAGGTTGGCCTTGACAGTCTGGATGCAACCATTGGAGACACACTGAACATTGGCTACGACATTCGTTTTGAATCAGAATCAGCCGGAACATCCGACTCAGTTTTTCTTACAAATGGTGCAACGACCTATGCTGCTACCGCAAACAGCTGGGAAAACGGAATGAATGACAAATATTTCTCCATCAAATTCAAAACGGGCTACTACAACAACCTTGTTTTGTATGCAAAAATGCGCAGTGGCGGCACCAATGCCGGCCCGAAATATTTCAAGGTGCAATACAAAATCAGCAGTTCCGGAACATGGACTGATGTAAGTACGGACACCGTAACCGTTGCCAATGACTGGACAACCGGTGCAATCAACGGATGGAATCTTCCTTCTGAAACATGGAATGCATCGCAATCGGTGTATGTTCGTTTTCTGAGCATCACCAATACAAATACAGCTGGAAATCCTGTCGATTCCTTGGGTGTGGTAAAGATCGATGACATTTTTATTCTTGGTCAGAACAACACAGCTGTTGGTGAAAACAGTCTGACACATACCCGCGTATTTCCGAATCCTGCCACTGATGTTTTGAATATTGAAAACAATGAAAATGTTTCTGTTCTTTATATTTACAGCAACGATGGCCGTGTTGTTTCACAGATCAGCAATCCTGCACAGTGCATCGACATCAGCAATCTGGCTGCTGGCCATTATATGATTCGTATGATTTCAGTTGACAACAATGTCAAAACTCAAAGTCTGATTGTAGAATAATATTGTTATGAGGCTGTCTCAAAATAGCGGTTTGTTACGACATTCCACCGTCCGCCAGCTGGCGGACATGGAACCGTCGTAACAATTGCAAAAACAACGGTTCCATGTCCTTCAGCTCCTTCGTCGCATCGGACGGTGGAATGTTGTTTTTGCTCTGAAGTTTGAATTTTGAGACATCCTCATTATTCTTTTATCACATTCGAAAATGAAAAAGTTTCTTCTAATTTTATTATTCCTTACTCCTTTGTTGTCCTTTGGTCAGCGAATGATTTTTGGATATGTATCTGATGCATCGGCTAAAACCGCTATATCAGGTGCGTCGGTACGTTGGTTAAAAGATAAAACAGGAACAATCACAAAATCCGACGGAACTTTTTCTATACGCTTTTCAACTTTTTCAGATGATACGCTTGAGATATCGCACATTGGCTATTCATTGCTGCGAAAACCAGCGAAAGAACTGACTTCAGAGAACGCAAAGATTTTTTCTTTTTCATTGGTCCCACTTACATACAATGTTTCAACGGTCTGTATCACTGCAACACGCGAAGAATGTGACCCCATGCAGATTCCGCAGAAAGTCACCCTGATTGATTCCACCGCGTTGCATGCATTACCATTGCAAAGTATTGACGATGCTTTCATTTATTCTTCGGGTGTAATGATCGATCGTCCAATGGGAATATTCGCTGCTAAATCGGTGGTCACCATGCGTGGTTTATCAGGCAGCGAGCAGGGTAGAACACTGGTGCTTCTCGATGGAATTCCCATCAATAAATCGGATGGCGGCACGGTGAATTTCAACCTGGTTGATCCTCTGCTGGTCGATCGCATGGAAATTGTGAAAGGTCCTTCATCGGCCTTGTATGGCGGAAATGCAATGGGTGGTGTAATCAATATTATCTCTGCAATTCCGGAAGAGAAAATTGCAGGACGGGTTAAAATTGGCTACAGCACATTCAATACAATTTCCGGAGATATGGCTGTCAACAGCTTTCTAGGTAAAACGGCTGACCGTGGCTTTTTCTGGTCCGGTAGCGCATTCTGGCGTGAAAGCGACGGTTACATAAGCGAACCGGATTATATGCGCACCGAATACACCGTGCCTGCATTTCTCAAAGAAAAAATGTTTTCGCTGAAAGGCGGTTATAAATTCAGCGCAAAAAGTCATTTCTGGATCAGTGGAATGTTGTTCGACGATGAACGGGGCGGGGGAGAAAAGGTGTATGAAGAACTGGGCTCTTTCTCAGAACACGACAGCTATCATATACGCAGCCACTACAGAACTGAAGCCGGGAAATGGAAACTGACCGCAAGTGGATTTTATCTGCGCGAGAATTATGCAAAAATAAATGAGTATGTCAAAGCGGGCGAATACACGCTCTACGACGTTGATTCACGCAGAACAGATGTTGGAATCATTGCTCATGGCAGCAGAGATATTGGAGAATCAAACAAGCTCACTACAGGTTTTGAAGTACGACAGGGCGCAGTAGATGCGGCTGACGTATATCACACATCTACCGATAAAGTCATCAATACCGGCATCATGGATATGCTTGCGTTGTTTGCTCAGGATGAATTCGTTTTCGGAAAAGAGCGCTGGAAGCTCGTTGCAGGACTACGTTACGATTATGCCGGTTTTCACGATGGCCGCTTTTCAATCGAAAATCCGGGAATGAATAATATGTATTTGTTGTTATACGAAAATGACAACATGGCTGAAAAGCAGTGGCATTCGCTGAGTCCGAAGGTCGCACTGCAGTTCAGGATGAAAGAAAATAAACGAATTTATATTTCATACGCACATGGTTTCCGCGCACCGATTCTCGATGACCTGTGCCGTTCAGGCAAGACCCGTGGCGGTTTTCAGGTGGCCAATTCTAATCTTGTTCCCGAAACACTCGATAATTTCGAGATCGGTTATCGCCACGAAGTCAATACAAAAATCACCATTGAACCGGTTGTATATTTCAGCATGGGAAAGAATTTCATGTACCCTGTATCTACCGGAGACACAGTCGACATGGGCTACGCAGCGCCGGTCATTGTTACATCCAATGTTTCTGAAGTTCAGATTGCCGGTGCCGAAATTGATTTTTCCTGGAAAATAAACAGGAGCCTGAATGCATTTTTTAATTATGCCTTTGCGCATTCAACAGTAACGGAATACACGCCTGCAATGGCTCAGCAGACCGATATCAGCGGTTTGTATCTGAGCAATGTTCCTGCGCTTCTGACCAACATTGGTCTGCAGTATCAATACAAAAACGCCGGTCTTTCGGTCAACGCCCGCTATGTGGGTTCGCGCTGGGTGAACGATACCAACACCCCTGATGAAAAATACGGCCTGCCGGCTGAGTACGATGCTTATTTTACAGCCGATGTAAAATTGTCATACACGTTAAAAAAACGCTGGATCGTTTCTGCTTCGGTAGTCAATATGGCCGATGAGCTCTACACCGACAGCAAAGGCCAGTGCTGCCCGGGCCGAATGATTATGTTCGATGCCGGAATAAAATTTTAAGTATATAGTTCCCCGGACGGTACCGTCAGGGGATCTCGCCGAAAACCCCTACAGTCCTCGCTAATACAGTCTCCATTGGGCGCGCGTCTCCTGCATGCAACGTTATACGTTGACGCGTGACTCACACTGGCGCGGATTTGCAATCCGTGACAGTGTATTCACCACTCCACTTTTTCTTCCGCGAATTCCGCGAATCTTCGCTAATAATTTTGCTTTCCTCAGCAGGTCTTATGCACGCGAATTTGAATCAGCCTTCACCTGCGGTGAAGACCGATTCAATGGGTACAATATATTCCGCGTTATTCCGCGTCTAAATTTTTTGTCCACGGATTGCACGGAATGCACGGATTAAACGCCCTCTGCAGGTCTTTGGATTTCAACTGATGAATGTCTCTCAGTCTGCGACTGAAGCCATTTTCACGGAGCCCAGCCGCTGTCATTCTGAGCCCTGCCTGCTGTCACACTGAGCGGAGTCGAAGTGTCCGCAGCAGGATAAACTCCGTCGAAGAGTAGACAGGAGCAGCGCTCCGCCGCTGTCATTCAGAGACATCCAGCGATGCGCGCCTCGCAACCTAAATAAAAAATGACACTTTAAGTTGCTGTCACGCTGAGCGGAGTCGAAGCGTCGGCAGCGAAAATCAACAAAAAAAAAGTCCGTTGTATAAAAAGAGTATCCATGTAATAAAAAAGGTCTTTGAGGAAGTTGCAACAAGTAGTCAAATTATATTTGCTACAAATTTTTAAATGTTCAACTTAAACAAA